>JBDKRP010000001.1:0-15155 GCA_039683275.1 Methanoregulaceae archaeon
GATAACCGGGTCATGTACTCGGCAGGTATCGCTGCGATGCAGCTCGGGATCATCAAAGGATGCAGCATGGTGTACGGTATCCCTCTCAAAGCCTCGGGGAAGAGCATCTATTTCGATGTCCCGATGAGCCATTAACACCAACCTTTTTTTCAGGATCTCCTGGCGTACTGCGAGACGCAGGCTGATTTGCGATGGGGAGAGGCACCCCCCTTGTTCATACGCGGGAGGGGGGTGCCACCGGAGGGTTTGACAGGGGGGTCCCTGACTTGATCTGGACAGGGGGTACCCACTCGCGATCTGATGAAGGGGGTGCCTCCCGGATTTCGCGACCCCATCGGGTGCGGACCGGATCGGTTCAGAAATTGTGAGTGGGGGGTACCTGTCCGGCAAAAAAGAGGGGGGGACCCCCTCCTTATTGTCAGGATATGGAGGGTCTTCCCCTGAAGCCTCCGTCGGGGACAGGTTTTCGTTTTGGAGGAGGTACCCCCACCAGGGTACCTTGGCAGGGGGGTGGCTCCCAAATTTCGCGGACCCACCACATACAGAGCTGGTCGGATCAAAAATTCTGGATGGGGGGGGCCGGTCTCAGCAACAAGTGGGGGGTCCCACCCCCGGGATCGTTTACCATCCTGATGGTTCAGTCGGGGGTCCAGGGGAAATGGCGGTGTTGCATCAGAACATTTCAGGCTGTGAGGGGGACCCCCCACCCCCGGACCCGCTGCTCAGGGGGGCACCCCCCTCTTTCAATCGGGCAGGGGGGTGCCTCACTCAGCTAAAGGGAGGGGGTGTCCTGGCCCGGTGAAAAGAGGGGGAGGGGTCCCCGGCCTCAGCCAAACAGCGATGTGCAGAGCTTCTCGAACTCCGGCTGGTACTTCAGGATCACGGCCTGCGTCCCTGTCTTCTCCATCCGGGTTGCAGCCGCAAGGATCTCCTTTGCAGCCTTCTCGTCCACGTACTCTTCCCCGCAGGTCGTGCAGATCTGAGCCGGGACCTCCCGGACAACCAGGGTCAGCCCCCCGTGATCGAACGTGACCGTGGTCCTGCCTGCCTTGGTCTCCCCTTTCCGGCAGATGACGCACTTCATGCTCCCGCCTCCATCCCGATCTCCTGCCCGGCGTCAGGGTCAAAGACCGCGAGGACGACCGCTTCACCGCCCCGCCCGGAATGGGCCATGACCGCGCGGAGCGTCCTGCCCCGGATGGTTCCGGCAACAAGGCAGCCGGTCTCCTCCGGGTACTGTTCGAGGATCCCGCCACGGCCGAGCAGTTCGTCGATGTCGTCGTCCGTGAGGTGCAGCCGGGCCATCTGCCGGAGGGCGTGCCTCCGGAAATAGATGGCCCGATATGGGGGGAAGAGGGTGGGTGTCATTCTCTAGCAGGATGTGGGCAGGGGGAGGGATTAGGGTTGTGGGTCGGTAGGGGACTTTTGTTAGCCGGGATCTCAGCGGATCATGGGGAAGGGTGGCGGCGTTCCTGATAATGTATGGGCATTTCCCTTTGCCTTTTCCCCAACATTACATCCCGTATCTATCTCATAAAATCTCATTTAAATATAAATCAAGGACCTCGGAATGTATCGCCAATTAAAATCGAACATCTATCAACTCATCGCAAGCGATCCTGAGAAAGGAGGTTTTGCAAGCAGATGCTTCGATGTTTACCCGATGACGCTGATTATTGCCAACGTCAGTGCGGTAATCCTGGAATCGATTGAGGGCATTTACCTGCCCTATTGCAAATTTTTTCTATGCTATTGATGTATTCTCTGTTGCAGCGTTTACGATTGAATATATTTTGCGACTCTGAACCTGCACGGAAAACCCAGATTTTCAAGAACCAATACGGGGGAGAATTAAATATGCACTTACTCCTCTGGCTCTCGTAGATCTCTTTGCGATTCTGCCATTCTTCATACCATTGCTGATTCCGATAGACTTACGATTCCTCCATGCCATTCGGTTATTGAGGGTCTTCCGACTGTTGAAGATTGGGAGATATTCATATGCCCTTAATCTGTTAACCAAGGCACTTAACAATGTCAAAGAGGTTATAGCAGTCGCATTTTTCATTCTGGTACTTATACTAATTTTTGCCTCAAGCCTGATGTTTTACATCGAGAACGATGCTCAACCAGAGGCCTTTTCAAGTATTCCTGACACCATGTGGTGGGCTATTGCCACGTTGACAACAGTTGGGCATGGAGACGTCTATCCGATCACACCTCTTGGAAAATTTCTCGGTTCATTTAATGCAATTCTCGGAATCGGGATGTTTGCACTACCTGCAGGTGTGTTTGCGACTGCATTCATTGAGGAGATCCAGAAGATAAAATCTCCAGAGAATTAAAAAAGGGGAGTCCGTCCCCAGAAGATACTATCGCTCTCTTAGAAAGACTCGAAAAGTTACGCGGTAATGAAGCCATCTCGGAAGAAGAATTCCAAGCCCAGAAAGATAGGATTCTGGAATGATAGAGGATACGTGAATATCTTCACTGGTTTTAACAGCCCTACTGATTTGTACAGGATCAGAATCTATATGCAAAATATGAAGTGACAAATACCAGATTTCCGGAAAAAGGCCGCCCCTGCCATTCTAGCGGTGTTTCTCATTGGGTCATGTGTGATCGTATCCTCCTGTCAAAGAAGACCGTGATGACCCGTGCGGGAGATCTGGATGGATTAACAACAACCCTGATAATTTTTCCCCGGTTTTCGGGGATCTGTTTCAGGAAATGTCTCTCATCTCCCCGTCGTCCTCAATCCGGTCGGATTTTGTCACGGTACGGATAATCCAGTCCTCTTGAATCAGCCACTCCTGCATCAGGGCTTTGCATGGGAGGTATAGTCTTGAGGACCGGGCTTGACACACTATTATCATGCCATGTGATATGCATAGCGGTGTTCCCAAGGGAGGAAATTCACTTGAAGCAGACCCTCCTCCGAAAATCTTGGGAGGGGTTCCCTTGGCAACCCCGCGCAGAGCTTATATCCTTCATATTCTCTTCTAATAAAAGGTAAGGCTTATTCGATTCTCTCCAATTTTGAGGTGTCTAAAAATAAGTCGCGTTCTAAAATAATGATCATCTCATCACGAGGAGTCCCAAAAAATATCCCAAAAGATTTACTCGCAGATATTTCTTTCACTATCCATCCCTGATTTGCATAATAATTCAACATATTTTGAAGAGATGTTTTGTCGAATCGGCCCCCATTGAGCCATTCATCTTCTTGCCCGATAACTTTGTATTCCTTAAGTCCTTTTGCACGATTCTCCGGGGTATCCTTTATTCGTCCGGTTTTGATTATCTCCTTTTTAACGGGAGTGTTGCAATAGGGACAAAATGTTGCAGCTTCATGGGTTTTGCCGCAAGCTGAGCAGATATTAGACATATTTTGTGTATTATTTTACATAAGTGGATTAAACTTCCTTTTTACTGACATTCGTTATTTATTCAACTTTTTTTTAACATACCCCTTTTGAATGGGGAGGCCCACTCCTAAAATCAGGCCCTGGTTACTAAAATAAGCCCAAAAACAGGAATAGACTTTAACTAACGATAATTAGGCCAGGGCCGAGATTTGAACCCGGGTCGAGGGATCCACAGCCCCTTAGGATAACCAGACTACCCTACCCTGGCAGATATCCCTTTTATTTTTGTGAGTCCCGCACTTTAATCTATCTCCCTACCCCCTCAATTGCCCCGGAATCCACCCTCCTCCGACCTGCAATGAGCGTGAGTATTTATAGCGAGCGGGGCTATTACATATCACTTTCAGGTGCAGATTGATTCCCTTCTCCCGTTCCGACGCGAAACCTGTCCGGGGAACCTATTCATCCTGCGCCTGCATCCCTGAGGTGACTATATGGCAGCAAACCCGGCAATCAGGACCCCTATCGTCTGCGTTCTCGGGCATGTTGACCACGGGAAGACATCGCTCCTCGACCGCATCCGTGGCGGCACGGTAGCCAAGCACGAAGAAGGCGCGATCACCCAGCATATCGGCGCAACCCTTGTCCCCATCGACTCCATCATGAAGATGAGCGGCGTCGGGGGCAAAGTCCCGGTCAATGTCCCGGGCCTCCTTTTCATCGATACACCGGGCCACCACGCCTTTACGACCCTCCGTGCCCGGGGCGGCGCGCTCGCCGACATGGCAATCCTCGTCGTCGATATCAACGAAGGCTTCCAGCCCCAGACCATCGAAGCCCTCCAGATCCTCAAGATCTGCAAGACCCCGTTCGTCATTGCCGCAACGAAAGTCGACCGGCTCCACGGCTGGCGGGTGAACGAGAACGCGAACTTCGCAAAGACGTTTGCCACCCAGCACGACCGGGTGAAAGGCGAGGTCGAGACGAAAGTCTACGAGCTCGTCGGGAAATTCTCGGACCTCGGCTTTTCTTCCGAACGGTACGACCGGGTCACGGACTTCACCCGGAACCTCGCCATCGTCCCGGTCAGCGCCCTTACCGGCGAGAGTATCCCCGACCTCCTCATGGTGATGGTCGGGCTTGCCCAGCGGTACCTGGAACAGGAACTCAAGCTCACAGTCGAAGGCCCGGGCGCAGGAACCGTCCTTGAGGTGAAGGAGGAACGCGGCCTCGGGATCACGCTCGACGTCATCCTCTTTGACGGCACCCTCTCGGTCGGGGACGAGATCGCGGTCGCCAGGCAGGACGCGGTCGTAACAACCAAAGTCAGATCGCTCCTCAAACCCCGGCCCATGAAGGAGATCCTCATCGAGGACCGGTTCGAGCGCGTCAAATCCGTCGCAGCCGCCTGCGGTATCAAGGTCTCGGCGCCCGATCTCGACGGGGTCATTGCGGGATCCCCCCTCCGGGTCGTCCGGGGCGACCGGGACGCAATCATTGCCGAGATCCAAAAGGAGATGTCCGAGATCCACGTGAACCTCCAGGAGGAGGGGCTCGTCATCAAGGCCGACACCATCGGGGCGCTCGAAGCCATCTGCAAGGAACTGGAAGACAAGAAGATCGGGGTCATGCGTGCCTCGGTCGGCCCGGTCAGCAGGCACGACCTGATCGAGACCGAAGTCATCAGGAGTCCCTTCTACAAAGCCCTCCTCTCCTTCAACACCCCGATTCTCCCCGACGCTGCCGAGATCATCAGGAATCCCCCGCCCTCGTTTGCCGATGTGAAAGTCTTCCACGGGAAAGTCATCTACCAGCTCATCGACGAGTACATCACCTGGCGGGACGAGATGAAGCGGAAGATGGACCAGCAGAAGTTCGAGCAGATCGTAATGCCCGCAAAGATCCGCATTCTCCCGAACTGCATCTTCCGGCAGAGCAACCCTGCGATTGTCGGGGTCCGGGTCCTGGGCGGCATCCTCCGGAGCGGGGTCGATCTCATCCAGACCGACGGGAAGAAAGTCGGCCACGTCAAGACGCTGCAGCTCAGGCAGGAGACCATCAAGGAAGCAAAAGCCGGCCTTGAGATCGCAATCGCCATCGAAGGCGCAACAATCGGCAGGCAGGCAGATGTCGATGACGATCTCCTGGTTGACATCCCCGAGCGGCACGTAAAAGTCCTTGAGCGGGAGATGACCACCCACTTAAACACCGACACAAAGGAGATCCTGGGAGAATTCACAACGCTCCGCCGGAAAGACAGCCCGTTCTGGGGAAAGTGAGCGGAAGGGCCCGCACGTAAGCTTATAACCCTTCGTTTCCTATGTTATGGGTACCTTGGTAGGGCGCGGGACGTACCCGTCGGGTCGTCCTTTCCTTCCCGAATATGGAGTACGAGAGAATGGTCGAGTTCAAGGTAGTATTGTCTGACCCGAAAGCGGGTCGCGCATACAATATCGATGCTACTGCAGGAGCTGCAGGCGCGCTGGTCGGCAAGAAGATCGGCGAGGAAATTGACGCGGGACCCCTCGGTCTCGCAGGATATAAGATCAAGATCACGGGCGGCTCCGACCGCACCGGGACCCCTGCAAAGCAGAACCTCCCGGGCCCCGTACGGAAGAACCTCCTCATTGCAGGCGGCGTCGGGTTCCACCCCAGGATGGAAGGCGAACGCAGGAGAAAGTCGGTCCGTGGCAACGAGATCACCCAGGACTTTGTCCAGATCAATGCCAAAGTCACCACCTATGGGGAGAAGTCTCTCGCAGAATACTACCCCAGGCCCGAAGCCGCAGCGGGCGAAAAGAAAGCGGCCTGAATAACAACTCTTTTTCAATCTTCAGAAAATTCTGACTACCGGGTATTCCATGAGTATCCGTTCCGCACGCAGCAGGTTCGGCATACGTTCCCGGGAGGGCCGGCTATCGGCCCTTCCCGGAAGCCTTCACGTTTTTGAGAAGACTCTCTTTTAAGTCCGTGAGTTTGTCCTCAAAGGGAATCCCATACTCCTTTGCGACCAGGACCACGGCGGCTTCCGGCCGGAGGTTCCCGTCAAACCCTTTCTCTATCGTCCGGTTCATCTCCGCAATCACTTCGGCAGCGGGTTTCTTTGTCCCCTGCGCAATCCGGTCGATCATGTCCTGAAGGGAATCGGGCGCCGCAAAAATTTCCGAACCGGGTTTGAACCCGAGCGGGATCGTTATCTCGGCTGTATTGAAGAGGGGCTTTACGACGCCCCCGGAAAATTCGAGGAGGTTCTCTTCCTGGCCCCGCTTTAAGAGGAGGTTCGCCTGCTCGATACTCATCCATTTCCGGTCCAAGGCAAAATAGTACACAAACTCGCTCTTCTGGAGCGACTCCTTACGGGTATGCTTGAACGGTGCTGCAAGGGTGGTTTTCAGGATCATATCGGGGGTCTCCGGAAGCGGCCTGTGCGGGTCAGGTACGGAAAGGATGGCCGTCCGGTAGTATCAGGTAAAACCGTACGCGCAGCATCCGCATACCAGAATATGAGAAGCTGCGGGTAAAAAAAGATGTGCCGGGGTCTTATTCAAGAAGGACTGCGCAGATGACGCCATCCTGTCCGGGCCGGCTCGTGATGCGGGCGCGACCAAGCTCGGTCCGGATAACCGCACCGCAGGTCAGGAGGTTCCGGCGCACGTAGTTCGGGTTTGCGACGTTCTCCTCAACCGTCTCGATCCTGACTTTCTTCACGGCGCCGGTCGACTTGTTGCAGACGTTTGCAAACTGGGCCCGGAGGGCGCGGATCTTTTCGCTGCCGCCGAACGTACGGATGGTTCTTCTCCTCTCTTCGCCGATATGGGTGTCGGTCGGTGCAGAGCCGATCTCAGTCCGCCGCTTGCTGCGGGACGGGCTGTAGCGGCCACCGGTAACCCCTCGTATGGATCTTCCTTGCCACTGCATGTAAAACCCCTCTTACTTTGGTGATTAGCGGTCTCTACAGACCAAATCTCCATCAGAGTGCTATATCTATTCTCATTCGCGGTATATAACCCCACTGATCTCCCGCGGCCTTCCGCAGGGCAGGAGCCCCGTAATTCCCTTCCAGGTTACTGCGCGAGGATCGCGTCCAGCAGGGGAACTATGCCTTCGCCGGTCTTTAAGTTGGTCCGGAAGACCTTCATGGACGGGTTGTACCGGTAGATATCACGCTGCATCCGCTCAAGGTCGGCACCGACCAGCGGCGCAAGGTCTACCTTGTTGATGACCGCAATCGTGCAGTCCCGGAACATCATCGGGTGCTTGTTCACGACATCGTCCCCTTCGGTTGAAGAGATGACGACCACCCGCTTTTCGGCACCGAGCCGGAAATCCGTGGGGCAGACCATGTTCCCGACATTCTCGATGAAGAGGATATCGATATCGTCCAGGGGAAGGTGGTCAATGGCGTGCTCGACGATGTGGGCGTCAAGGTGGCATTCCTTCCCGGTATTCGCATTGTACGCAGGAATGCCCGTTGAGACAATCCGCTTGAAATCGTCGTCTCCGTACACGTCACCGGCAATCGCTCCCGCCTGGAGTCCCCGTTCTTTCAGGAGCGGGACGAGCCGCTCGATAAGGGCGGTCTTTCCGGACCCGATGGCCCCGAGGAGATCGATACCCCGGACCCCGTGCGCTTTCAGGTGCGCAGCGTTCGCGTCTGCCAGCTGGTTATTGGAATCGTAGACATCCTTCTCGAGTCTGATGTCTATATGGTGCATGCCATTACTCTGAGCGTTCAGTGTTTATAGGTTCATCACAAAAGTACTGTATATGCCGGTGAAAGGAGAGCGGATCCTCTATCCCTGCTATTTCAACGCGGGTCTCACCCGGGAAGAGGGGCGGCGGGTCCCGAAATCCCTTGCAGCAAAGGCCCCGACCGCTGCGGAGATCGAGCGGGCGCTGAAGAAAAGCGGGATAAAGGCGCGGATCGAGCCCCAGCAGCATCCCGGTCACTGGTTCCGGAAAGAAGGGCGGGTCGTAGCCGAGACAGAAATCCCCAAGAAAACGCTCCTCCTGAACATCGCAAAAGCTCTCGCCGGGAAGGCGTGAACCATGTACGATCTCCACACCCACTCGACCCTGAGCGACGGGGACATGCTGCCCATCGAGCTCCTGCGGAGGATGGCAGTTACCGGTTATACCCAGGTTGCCGTCACCGACCACGCGGATATCGTAAACGCCGTCCCAATCCTCGAAGCCCTTATCGGGCTCCGGGAATCTGCGGGAAAATTCGGGATCGAACTTCTCTGCGGGGTCGAGATCACCCACGTCCCTCCTGACGAGATCCCGGTCATTGCACGACGGGTGAAAAAAGCGGGAGCCGACATCGTTGTCGTGCATGGCGAGACCCCGGTCGAACCGGTCGCCCCGGGAACCAACCATGCGGCCTGTACCTGCGATGATGTGAATGTCCTTGCCCACCCGGGACTCGTTACGGTTGAGGATGCAGAGGAAGCGAGGGAACGGGGGATTGCCCTTGAAATCACCTCACGGGGCGGGCACAACCGGACCAACGGTCATGTGACGGCGGTCGCCCGTGCGGCGAGATGCCTCCTTGTCGTGGACTCGGATTCCCACTCGCCCGGCGATATCCTGAGCAGGGATGCTAAATATCTTGTTGCGCGCGGTGCCGGACTGGGTGAACGAGAGACGAAACGAGTAATGGATTTAAATATTGAAAAATTCCTCGCACAGTAGGATATTATTATATTTTCACACTAGCTTTAAATACCATTTTAGACCACATATATAGATTGCTAATCGAATCGGGTTCTGGCATAACCCGTTATGTTCTATGAAACTGATCGGAAGGGTGGAAGTGAGGTATGGTTCGCGGATGCTCATCCTCCGCTGCGATCCTGCCCAGTTGCCCCGGTTATACGCAGAGACTGTCGACCGCAAGATGAAACCGGTCGGTAAGATCCTGGATGTCTTCGGGAATATCAAGTGTCCCTACGCGTCAATCCTCTGTCGAAAACCGTGCGATATCCAGCCGGGCGACAAGATCTATGCGAAATAACTCTCCTGCGTCACGCACGCAGGCATAACCGGGCGCCTCCCCTACCGGTCCCCGATCCAGCATCAGGTGATGGAAAACATGCAGGAAGTAGAAAAACTCAAAGTGCTCCAGACCGAGCGTGAAGCGCTCAAGCTCAAGCTCAAAGAGCGGAGTAAAGAGCACGAAAAGAAAGCCGAGAACCACACGGAGACGGTGTGTCCGGAGTGCGGCAGCAGGCAGCTCGTTCATGATTACGAGAGGGCAGAACTGGTCTGCCAGAGCTGCGGTCTTGTTATTGACGACGATTTCATCGACCGGGGTCCCGAGTGGCGTGCGTTCGACCACGACCAGCGCATGAAGCGATCCCGTGTCGGCGCCCCGATGACCTTTACGATCCACGACAAGGGTCTCTCGACCATGATCGACTGGAGAAACCGGGACAGCTACGGCCGTGCCATCTCGTCCAAGAACCGGGCCCAGTTATACCGGCTGCGGAAGTGGCAGCGGCGTATCCGTGTCAGCAATGCAACCGAGCGGAACCTTGCGTTCGCACTCTCGGAACTGGACCGGATGGCATCCGCGCTCGGTCTCCCGAGAAACGTCCGTGAGACGGCAGCCGTCGTCTACCGTGACGCTGTCGACAAGAACCTTATCCGGGGCCGGAGTATTGAAGGGGTCGCAGCAGCAGCGCTCTACGCGGCCTGCCGACAGTGCAGCGTCCCGAGAACCCTGGACGAGATCGCAGAAGTGTCCCGTGTCTCCAGAAAAGAGATCGGCCGGACCTACCGGTTCATCTCCCGGGAACTTGGGCTCAAGCTCCTCCCGACCTCCCCGATTGACTACGTGCCCCGGTTCTGCTCGGGCCTGAACCTCAAGGGCGAGGTCCAGAGCAGGGCTGTCGAGATCCTCCGGCAGGCGGGGGAGCGGGAGCTGACGAGCGGCAGGGGCCCGACCGGTGTCGCGGCAGCCGCCATCTACATCTCCTCTATCCTTGGCGGGGAACGGCGGACCCAGCGCGAGGTCGCCGAGGTTGCCGGTGTGACCGAAGTCACCATAAGGAACCGGTACAAGGAACTTGCAGAAAAACTGGATATCGAGATCATCCTCTGATCTCGTCAGCCTTTTTTCCCTTCAACGGAATAACTATATTCCAGCGATGGAGAAATCATATACCGCAGTCGGGCTCGTAGATCAGGGGTAGATCGTTACGTTCGCAACGTAAAGGCCGCGGGTTCAAATCCCGCCGGGTCCATTCTTTTCTGAAGTATGTGTTTCTGAACCAGTCCTTTGAGCAGAGTTTCTGAATAATTCTTTTTAACCCACGAATCCGTGACCGAAGATTGCGTCAGTTTCGAGGTGAGTCTGCGGTCCGTACAATGCAATTGCAGCCAGATCTTACCGGGATTGTTTTGGTTTGCGCGTCCCGGACAGGGGGAATGTCTGAAAAGAGATTGATCCGGGAGGGATCTTTTCCGGAATTACTTCTTCTGCAGGAGGGTTGCGACTTCGCTTTCCAGGGTCGCTTTCAGTTTCCCGACCGCCTCATCCAGATCGGATGTCGTCGTTATCGTAAACGAGTTGTCGGTCCTGGGGTCATGGTAATTGACAATGAACTCAATCTGCCCGTCTTTTCCTTTCTTCGGCTCAATGATGAGTTTCGCCATGATGATCCCATAAATATCGGCAGGAAACACGAAGTACATTCCGGTAGCGGAAAATCCATTGCGAACAGTAACCTCTATAAGGAACTGGCAGAAATTAGAATAGCGCAATCGGGGCTCGTAGATCAGGGGTAGATCGTCACGTTTGCAACGTGAAGGCCACGGGTTCAAATCCCGTCGAGTCCATTTCCTTTCCTTACGTTTTTCATGCTATTTTCAACACAATACTTCCGGGACCGAAGGTCACGTCGGTTTCGAAAGGCGGTAGCCTTCGGTCTGCACCGGAATTCACGGTTAAGACCGTCGGCCTGAACAATGAACCCGTCACTTCCATGGGCGGGCTCCGTATCCTCCCGGATTGCAGCATCACGGACTGTTCGCCCAGGGGTGCAGGGGCACTGATCCTGCCGGGGGGGACTACATGGCAGGATCCGGTACACCACCCGGTCCTCGAAGAAGCCGGGGAATTCCTGGAATCAGGAATTGCAGTCGGGGCAATCTGCGGGGCAACGGCAGGTCTTGCACGGGCTGGTCTTCTCAATACCCGGTACCACACCAGCAACGAACCGGGGTTCCTGAAATCAGCCGGTCCGGATTATACAGGGGAAAACCTGTACCGTTATGAACCAGCAGTAACCGACAGGAACCTGGTTACTGCCCCGGGACATGCGCCTCTCGAATTCACCTGCCACATGCTCAGGGCACTCAACGTCTTTTCCCCACCTGCACTCGAAGCATGGTATTCCCTTTACAGGACAGGAAAGCCGGAATATTATTATGCCCTGATAACGTCAGTGGCAGATCCGGAACCAGGATCCGGGGAATGAGGGGCTGCCTTTCCCGTACGGGAAGTCCCCTGTACCTGGAAAATAAGAAAACAGAAGGACAGTCCCCCGGAGCCGGGATATTTTCCTCTCATACCCAGTCAAGATCGACCGGCTGGGCCGGTTTCCCGTCCTTAGTTCCGTTCCGCATGATATTCCGGGACGCAGGTTTCTTCTCTGCCGGTGCATCCTCCAGCGCACCATAATCCAGGTAACTCCGTGTCAGCCGGTCTTCCTCAGGCGGTGCGGACTTAGTCGGGGTTCCGCGTTCGTCCGCAAAGATGATCGGGCCTGCGGGACGCGCCTCTTCAGGGATTGCCGGCTCCTCCTGTTGGTCGGAGGCGGGTTCCAGAGAGGGCATCGGGAGTCGTTCCGGCTCCGTAGTCTGGGGGAAGAAGGGGAACGAACGGGTCTCAACGAGGACCTGCGGCTGCGGATTCTGGGGAACGGATGCCCTCTCGGACGGCTTATGCTTCGCGATCAGGAAATCAATATAGTCCTCGACCTCCTTCTGGAGCTCCGGGGGCAGGCGTTCAATCTTCGTTTCCAGTGATTCCATCGGATTCCTGGTACCAGTATTCGACTTTGTCGGTATTTTCTTTTTGCACCCGGGGCTGGCAGGACACGCCGGTCAGCTCCGGTTACACCCACCGGTGCTGGTACCCCCGTTTCGGGAGCGGTTGCCCGTCAGCAAGAACGACCGGATCCGGGATAACTTCCCCGATGATCGTGTACCGGACACCGTCAATCGGGAGCCGGTCCTTCGGGAAGGTGAAGATCAGTTCAAAGTCCCCGCCCCCATAGAGCGCCATCGCCCGGGCAGCGTGTTCCGGGACACCCTCAGCCAGCGGCAGGAGGCTTGTATCGACCGCGTACCCGCAGGGGTTTACCGATTGCAGATCGTGGAGGGAGAGCGCAATACCGTCGCTCACGTCCATCATCGCGGTGACCCCCGCAGCGCCGAGAATCCGCCCTTCTTTCACCCGGGGCTGCGGTTCCAGGAGCGCAGGATCATGCTGGCGGTACCCTTCCAGCGCAGCCTGCGCCCTCCCGGGAGTTCCGGTAACGCAGAGGGCATCACCAACACGGGAACCGCAGCGGCGCACGATCCGGTCCTTCTCAACCGTCCCGAGGCCGGTCGTGACCACGGTCAGTTCCCCGTGATGGTCGATATCGCCCCCGACGATCTTCGCCCCGAACCGGTCGCAGCAGTCCTTTGCCCCCTGCATGATCCCGGAAAGGCGTCCTGCCTTGTCCAGACCTACTGCAATAAGAAGATACGCCGGGACCGCACCCATCGCCGCAATATCGCTGATCGTGACGGCTGCGCTCATCCAGCCCGCCTGCCAGTCGGTCATTCCCTTCGGGAAATCCGTGGTCTCGTGGAGCATATCGGTGGTTGCGACGAGGAAATCATTCCCATACGGGATAACCGCACAATCATCCCGGCAGTTCTCTTCACCGATAATCGCGACGACATTCCTGAGAAGATCCCGGTCATCCACTGCGCCGCACCTCCTTCCCCCGCTCTGCCTTGTACTCCATAAACAGGTGTTCAACCATAGCTGTCTGCTTCTCCCGCTCGTGTTCCCCGAGCTTTTCTGACCAGTCCTTCAGGGCCTGTTCAAGGAGAGCCGGGTCTGCGACGCCCTGTTTCCCCCGGACAACAGTCCCGCTCTCCCCCTCGCCGACCAGCGGGACCTTCAGTTCCAGGAACGCCTGCTGCATCCGGGGATCCCCGCCGGAAAGGCTGCTGTCCGGGACGATTACCGCTTTGATCCCCCGGTCCGCCAGGTCCTTCACGACACTCCGTCCCCAGCCATCTCCCCTGACCAGGTACAGGGTATCGCCTTTCTCAACCCCGATATACTCATCCAGGCGGCGGAGTGCATCCCGGGTCAGGGAGTCGAGCACTTTCAGGGGGACACCGGTCCCGCTCTCCTCGACCTCGTCAATCTTGCGCATCCGCTCCATCCGGCGGGAGAGATTCTTTGTGTACCGCTCCTCTTTCCGGAGGCGCTTTTTCAGGCTCTGGATGATTGCGTCCCGTTTGGTGATCTCCAGATCCTTCATGATCACGCCTTCGTGAGACGCCCGGACCTTCCGGACCCGGGCATGGAGCCGGGTTATCTCGAAATCCTTCTCCTGCACCTGTGCCTGGAGCTCTGCCACGTACTCCCGGAGCCGTTTCACGGTCCCGTCCAGGACCCGGATCCGGTCGTCGTTCTGCGAGAGAACGGGGGATTCCCCGGCCGCAGGTTCCCGGCCGGCAGGAACGGAGATCGAGCCTCCTGCTGCACCCTTCCCCTCGCGGACCCGGACCGGCCTTCCCCGCATATCGAGGAGGACCTGTTCCAGGGACTGGCCCCGGATAACCCGGGCACGCACCTCGTCAAGGTCGAACCCGGGCGGGACGCGTTTTACGAGGTTCTGGAACTTGGCCTGGTACTGCCGGAATGCGGAGAGCGCCGCGGTCAGGGCATCGCGCTCATGGTCGTTCCCGTACCCGAACGGCCTCGCAAGCTCCATCTTGGTCTCGACCGGGATATCCTGCTTCGGGCTGAAGGCCGTCGCGCTGAACGCCCGCCGGATCTTCTCGACCGAGAACGGCATCTCCGGGACGTCGGATGCGATAATCAGGGGTTTTCCCACCTTGTACAGGTCTTCAATGACCCCGGCCATCGATGTCTCCCGGGAGCTTCCCAGGTGGAGAAGGTTCCCGTCCAGATCGATTGCCGCAACCGCTGTCGTAGTTCCCGGATCGATCCCGACAATCAGGTACCGGGGTTTCCCCGAGAGCGGCCGGAACCGGATCCGGTCCAGGCGTTTTCCTTCAATCCTGACCTGGACGTCCGCACCCCGGTACGGGTGGACCGGCACCTGGTCCCGGACTGCCTGCACGGCGAATGAGACCCGGCTGCATCCCCCGAACGCCCGGGTCTCCTTCTTCTCGTACTTCAGGCCTGCCGCTATCAGGTCCATCTCGATCTCGCGGGATTTGAGCTGGACGGCCCCGTGGATCTTCCGGGCATACCGGTTCTGGCTCCAGCCGCCTTTCCCGGGAGACCGGTGCCTGCTCACGACAACCCCGGTCGTGTTCTCGAACGCGATGACCTCGGCTCCTGCGCCCAGGGTCGCGACCTGGGCAATCGTCCGGGATTCGGCAAAGGGATCGAACTTGTTGAAACTGATATTGAACCGGCCTGCGACCTTCCCGAGGCTCTCCTTGCGCTCCCCGCCGGTCACCTGGACGAGCCGGGTTGCCGGGGGAAGGTGCTGGAGGAAGGCAAAGAGCTCGCGCTGGTCG
>JBDKRP010000002.1:0-5939 GCA_039683275.1 Methanoregulaceae archaeon
GCCGAAGGGAAAGCCGTTGCCATCAAGAGCGGGCGGCCGCACTACCCGGCAGAGGCGGATGTCATGGACGCATCGAACGGCATTCTCCTCCACGCGCTCACGCTTGCAAAAGAGACCGGCTGCGCACTCCAGATCCATGCGGAGACCGGTCCCTGTGCGGATGTCCTCTCAATGGCACAGAAGATCGGGATGCCCGGGGATCGCGTGGTAAAACATTTCGGGGACCCGGATACTCCCCTCATCCCGTCCCTCATCGCGAAGCACGAGAAAATCCCGGAGCTTGCCGGATCCGGCCGGGCATTCACGATGGAGAGCGATTACATGGACGAGAACGACCGGCCCGGTGCCGTGATCGGCCCGAAGTCCGTTCCCCGGTTCACGCGGCGCCTCCTGGAGGAGGGGAAGATTACCCCGGAGCAGGCGTACCGGATCCATGCCGATACCCCGTCCCGGGTGTACGGGGTCGACATCCATCTTCCCTGATGCGCGAAAACTCACCTTAATAACGCTCTGCCCCGAAGTTGTACCTGATGTTCCTGAAAGTGCACCACAACCGCGATGGCTGCGACGTGGTTGCAGTCTGTGACCGTGAGCTCCTGAATACTACGCTCCAGGACGGGGACTTCACGTTCCCAATTCACGAAAGTTTTTACGGGAATGCCCTCGCTGAAGAAAGCGAGGTGCGCCGTATCCTTCTCTCGGCAGGAAACGCAAACCTTGTCGGGCCGCGTACGATTGCGCTGGCCGTTGAACTCGGGCTCCTCGACCGGGACGGGTGTTCCGAAATAGCGGGTGTTCCGCACGCGATGATCATTGCATTATGAAGAAAAAACTGACCGGGACCTTCTGTCCCAAGTGCGGGGGCCCCTCTGAAGGGGACGGCCTCTGCGGAAAATGCCGGGCCGGCGATATCCGGTGGTACGAATGCGTACCCCGGGTCACGACCATCAACTGCCCGAGCTGCGGTTCCCGGAAAGTCTCGAATACCTGGTCTGACAGCGAGATGGATCGTGATGCCATCCTCCGGGAGAGCGCGATATCCGGTGTCACATTCCACCCGGACGTAAAACAGCGGTCCGTAAAGATCCACCGTATCCGGGATCTCAGTTCCAACCGCACCCTTGCAACGCTGGGGGTCGGGGGAACCCTGTACGGGGAGACCATGCGGGCCGAGTGTTCCCTCGAGATTTCCTGGCAGAAAGAGCAGTGCAACCGGTGCAACCGGATCACCGGGAACTATTACGAAGGGGTCGTCCAGGTCCGGGCCCAGGGCCGGGAAATAACAAAACCCGAGATGGAGCGGGCTGCCCAGATAGCCCACGATGTCGAGGACGGGCTGCAGGAAGGCGGGGAGCGGCTCTCGTACATCTCCGATATCCAGGAAAGCAGGGAGGGGCTCGACATCGTGATCGGGTCCCAGCATATCGGCCTCGCGATTACCCAGGCAATCGTCCAGCAGATGGGCGGACGGTACACCACCCACCCGAAACTCGTGGGGGAGAAAGACGGGCGCCAGCTCTTCCGGATAACGTACTCGCTCCGGCTCCCGCGATTCCAGCGCGGCGACGTCATCCGTGCCATGCAGCGGTACGGGGAAGTCGTCTACTCTGACTCCCGACAGATCCGGGTCTTCGACCTTGCCGACGGTTCCGTGCGGACGATCCGGGAAGACGATGTCGAGCGGCTCATCGGGAACGTCCGGGACGCGGAAGAGGCGATGATCGCGTACTCGGATGGCGACACGCTGGGGATTCTCGACCCGGAGACCGGGAAAACCACGGAATGCGTTGCCGGATCGCGGATCCATGCAATCGCAGGCGAGAAGATCCGGTTCCTGCGGGACCGGGACGAACTGGTCCTCATCCGGTGATCGGGATGCGGGTCCGCGTCCTCCCTGCAAGTGAACTTGTCGCGGCGCTCCGGGAACCCTGGGTCGATCCGGACCGTCGCCCTTTTATCGAAAATTCCGTTGCCTGTGTTCCTGTCCGCGAAGGATTCCCGGGCGATTCGGATATCCCGGAACGGAAACAGTACCGGGGCCGGGGCTACCAGATGATCGGGGATATTGCAGTCGTCCACGGGACGCGCCCTTCCGGGGAAGAGGTCGCGGGAATCCTGGCCTGGCGAAAGCCACGGGGACTGCTCTGGATCCGGGGATACCGGGGGATCGAGCGGATTCCCGACTGCGAACTCCTGCATGGTTCCTGCGGGGATGTCCTGCACCGGGAGGCAGGAATTTCCTATCATATCGATCCCTCCCGGGTCATGTTTGCCCAGGGAAACCGGGAGGAGAAGATGCGGATTGCCCGGCTGGTTGCAGAAAGCCCGGGCCCGGAACGGGTAGCCGATATGTTTGCCGGGATCGGGTACTTCACGCTCCCTGCGGCACGGGCCGGGGCCACGGTGCATGCGATGGAGATCAACCCGGTGTCGTTTGCATACCTTTCCCGGAACATTGCGGAGAACCGAATGGAGGAGCGGGTTACCGCAGGGTGCGGGGACAGCCGCAGCCTTTTAAGCGGGGAATACGATCGTATAATAATGGGCCATTTCGATGCTGCCGGGATGATCCCGGATGCGCTCCGTCATGCGCACCCGGGCACCGTCCTCCACGTCCACAGCCTTGCGGGGATCCGTGAATCCGTGAAGGAAATGGCAGGAGATGCCGGGTTCGGTATGGGATCCGTGACCCGGCGCGTGAAGAAATATTCCCCGGGCGTATACCATATTGTTGAGGATGTGACCCTGACATGAAGACCGGAACCCTTGCAGGCAAGAGAATCGTTCTCGCAGTAACCGGAAGCATTGCCGCAGTCGAGACCGTGAAACTCGCCCATGCCCTGAGGCGGTGCGGCGCAGAGGTCCAGGGGGTCATGAGCGCTGCCGCGTGCGGCATCCTGAATCCCGATGCGATTGCCTATGCAACCGGAAATCCGGTTATCACCCGAATCACGGGCCTTGTCGAACACGTGACCTTCTGCGGGGATGAGGGAAGTGCAGACCTCCTCCTCATCGCACCCTGCACCGGAAACAGTCTCGCAAAGATCGCATGCGGGATTGACGATACCCCGGTCACTACCTTTGCGACAACCGCGATAGGGAGCGGGGTCCCGGTCATCATCGTCCCCGCGATGCACCATTCGATGTACCGGCACCCGGCTGTTGCTTATCACCTTGCCAGGCTCCGGGAATGGGGAATACGGATCGTCGACCCGAGAATCGAAGAGGGAAAAGCAAAAATTGCCGATATCCCGGAGATCGTCCTTGCCTGCGAACGGGCACTCCTGGGAAGCCCGCTTGCCGGAAAGCGGGTTCTCATCACAAGCGGCCCCTGCCGGGAACCGGTGGATGACGTGCGGATTCTCACCACCCGGTCGACCGGCGCGATGGGAAGGGCGCTTGCGCTCCAGGCATTCCGGCTTGGCGCCGAAGTCACGATTGTCCACGAGGAATCCCTCCCGTTCGTCCAGAACATCCGGTCCGGGACAGCGCAGGAGATGCGGGACGCGGTTCTCGGGGCATTCGGGAAGGAGCCGTACGACATCTATATCAGCGCCGCGGCAATATCGGATTTCGCCCCGGAACGCGTGAAGGGGAAGATCCCGAGCGGGAAAGCCCGGCTTCTCAGGCTGGAACCCCTCCCCAAACTGCTGGACGAGGTTATCTCCCGGTTCCACCCGTTCACGGTCGCCTTCAAGCTCGGGTGGGACGAAGAAGAGGCGGCAGTACGGCTCCTTGAAAAAGGCGCAGGCCTTGTCGTGATAAACGCCCCGCCCGTCATGGGAGCCGAGTCCGGGGAAGCGGTAATCGTTTCAGGAAAAGGACGAAAACCCCTTGCCGGGACAAAGGGTGAGATCGCGGCGGGGGTATGGCAGGAGATACTCCCGCAGCTTGCCCTGAAGAGTACGGCCGGCCGGAATAAGAACCGCAGGGGCCGGTCGCGAACAACAAAAACCGGAACGGGTGCATGAATCTCTCGGGAAACCGGATTCTCATCATCATTCTCGCTGGACTCCTGGCCGCGTCCGTCCTCGCGAATTTCTGGTTTGCCGGGATCGTTCTCCCGGAAAAGGAATCCGACATCGCGAACCTTTCCCAGCGCTATTCCGATCTCGAGGCGGTGAATTCCGGGCACCTTGCCGAACTTGCGATTGCCAGCGAGAACCTGACCCGGTATTCCGGGGAGATCGTCCGGTACCAGGGGGAAGTCGGAAACCTTTCCACGCAGCTCAACACGACTTCGGGCGCGTACCTCGGTTCCGCGTCCCTTGATGCCCCGGTCATATTCAAAACCGTTGACAGCCTGAATGGGGCGGAATCGGATAACGAGACCGGGGGAATGATAACGATCACCGCCGAGATGCGGTACGGACAGGGAAGGGTGCTTGTCGAGACAAATCCCCCGCTGGGCCTCACCTTCCAGGAAACGGCAACGAATGCGGTTGCAGCGGCACGGAAATATACCGGGAAGAATATCTCTTCCGAGGATGTGGTATTTACCGTAAGAGCAGCAAAGGAGCCGCAGTCAATCGACGGCCCGAGTGCCGGAGCCCTCATGGGAATCCTCGCGGTATCCGTTCTCGATAAAAGTCCGGTCAACGAGAGTGTCGCGATAACCGGTTCCATCTCATCGGATGGACGCATCGGCTCCATAGGGGGGCTTCCCGATAAGGCGAAGGCAGCGAAAGTCGCGGGAAAGTCCCTGCTCCTCATTCCCCGGGAGAACCGGTACCTGACCGTGGTCCACATCTCCGGATCGTCACGCGTTTCTGAAACGGTTGATGCATGCGAGTTCCTGGGGGAACAGGTCGGAATCCGGTGCGAGTACATCGACACCCTGTCAGATATTCCCCGGTATATGATCTGAAAATATCCGGAATGCCCGGGTCCTGACGGGGAATAATTTCCGGGCAGATACCGGGAGAAGAGATACGATAGAGTGAGATAATAAAAGGAAAAATTTTCCGGAAAACTCCTATTCCGTATAATCGTACCGGGTATCCCGGAATATTGTCTCGGCGTCTTTCGGATCGAGTTTTGCAAGGGCCCGGTCCGCAATAAGCTGCAGTTTTTCCCGTTCCGCCTGCGCCTTCACCCGTTCCTTGCGCTCCCGCTCTTTTCCGGTGAGACCCATCTGGTACCCGAAAAACACCCCGACAAGGGTTCCCATCACCGTGGTAAAGAGGCCGATGAGGGGCAGGATCTCGGAACTTAACCGAAGCCCGAGGCCGACAAGGACAATCACGAGGAATGCTGCAATAAGGATACCCCCGAGTGCAAGAAGAAAGCTGAACCTGAGCCGAAGGCCGTCCATAACTGTCTGTTCATACTGTTTCATGTCAATACCAACCCCGCGAGTTCCGGTTCTTCATACACGTAGGACACCGGACCATAAAGGTCGTGCGATTCGGGCATCAGCCCGGCCCGGCACCCGGGTTTTCTGGAATTCATTAAAGTGCTGTCGGGACAAAGTAGTGAGTACACTATATCCTGATTCGCATGACGACGGCAGTACGTGCTTTTTCCCCGGGTCACATCTCCGGTTACTTCAGGCGTGTCGAAGGCCGGGATCCGGCTTCCACCGGAAGTCTCGGGGGAGGTGTTGTTATCAGCGAAGGTGTGATAGCTTCAGCTGAACCGGGAAGTAACACCCGGGTCGTTGTGCAGAGACAGGACTATCCGGGACGGCTCCTGTCGGAATCAACAGGATCGCCTCCCGTGGAATATGCGCTGGAACGGCTCGGCGTTCGTGCCCGGATCACGACCAGCTGCCGGCTTCCCATCGGGGCCGGGTTCGGGATGAGCGCTGCCGCTATCCTTTCGTCAGTCACGGCAGTGAACGAACTTCTCGGGCTGGACCTCACCCCGGAGGAGATCGCGGCGTCCGCCCATGAATCGGAAGTCGTACACCGGACAGGTCTCGGGGATGTAGCAGCCTG
>JBDKRP010000003.1:0-2268 GCA_039683275.1 Methanoregulaceae archaeon
GGAACGGGCTCCGCATACACGGCCAGCCGTAAACCGGAAGCAGAGAGCCGGTTTGCGGCGGTGATACAACCAGCCCGGGGCCCCGGTCACCAGATACCAACCCTCCCGGAATCCGGCCCCGGGTTCGTATACCCTCATAGAATCCATGAATGAAAGCACACGACATTCAGACACACCTCCAGTGAGACATCATACTACAAACCCGGGATGAAACCCCCCGGCACTGACACCTGCCGGCGGGGTTCATCCCCTTCTTCTTCGGGATCGTATCCGGGTCAGGGAGCTTTTCTGTCAGCAGGACCTGATCTGATTTCCGGAAAGCGGATTCCGGAGTACACCTGACCCTTTGGGAATAGCGTGGAGTATGTGGGGGGTCGTGCAGGTTTTATTCGATCGTACCGCGACCCGTCCGGATCCGGCATCAATTACGGAATGCTCCGAATGCGCTCTCGTAAATGCAGGATCGTCCCGCACAAAAACCCGGGGATTTCGAAGGACCCGGGTGTCCTGACTCTGGAAATACACCCCACGACCTTCTCTCTCCGGAAACCCTTGTTCCGGACCCCGGAAAATACCCTCTATTTAAGCCCGGATTCCCAAATAAGTCTCAATTTACCGGGGGTGAATTCCGGGATTTTTGGCTGTTCCGGAAAAACCCGTTTTAATCATGTATTCTGGCTATCCGGGGCTGAATAGTGGTTTTCCCGGGAGCCCCGCAAACGCGATTTGCGGGATCCGGGTGACCTGTACTACCACCCCGGGCAGGAAGGGGCCTTTTTGGGGCTGTAATGAAGAAGGGTTTTCCCGGGCTCCGGAGCCAGGGAACATGGTCCGGATCGTAGCTCCGGATAACCTGAAATAAGCCCGGATCGGGCCCGGATTCCCGGTTTTCTCCGGATCGTACCGGTCCGGAAGGGAATTGCCGGAAGTCACTATCCGTATCCCGATTATTATGCCGTATTTTCAAAATCTGACGATTATCCATGGAATTTATCCGGCGCCCGCAAACGCGTTTTACGGGCACCTGTTTTGGGATCGATGGAACACACCAGAAGACATGAGATCGGGGTGGGTAGGGGCCCTGGTGGGGCTCATTTTTACGACGGAGCACCGGGTATATATGGATTGCTCAATCACCGTCGTGAAATGGTATTTTTCCAGGAGGAAATACGGGATAACCCGGAGTTTCCGGAGTGCAGCCCGGGGAATACCGCTGCAACTCGGACTCAGTACTGTTGCGGGGAAATGCGGCCGTGCCCGTCCGCAGGATAGAATACCGGTCGGGGAGTGTTGCGAAACGTCCGGGCTCTTTCCACAAATCCAAAAAAAAATCCCGATCTGTCGAACCAATCGACACATTCCCGGAACGTGTCGAAATTTTTCAGAAAAATCGACACATAGTTACGGTTCCGAGAGGATTTTCAGGAGAGCCGGGTGAATGAATATTTTCTCCCGCCCGACCATCTGCGATTCGAGAACCCCGATCTCTTCCAGGTTCTGGAGATATTCTGCTGCGGTCTGCCTTTTCGCAATTCCTGCATCGACAAGGAACGAAATTTTACAGTAGGGCTGGATGAAGATCAGCTCGACCAGTTCCTTTGAGTATACCTGCTTCGGGAGCGCATCGCGACAACGGGCAGTCGTCTCATCAAGCAGCGTCCGGATCGCAAGCACACGACGGTGCGTTCCCGTCGCAGTATTCTCAACAGCCGTAAGCATGAACTGTATCCACGCTTCCCACTCTTGCTCTTCGGTTACCGCACGCAGAAGCCGGTAATAATCGCTCTTGTGATCGATGATGTACCGGCTGAGATACAGAACCGGCAGATCGAGAAGACCCTGCTCCACCAGGTAGAGGATGTTCAGGATACGGCCGGTCCTCCCGTTCCCGTCTTCGAACGGGTGGATGGCTTCGAACTGGTAATGAATGAGAGCCAGCCGGACCAGTGGATCGAGCGGACTTTCCTCGCGAAGCCGGATAAATGTCTCCAGCTGATCCAGTTTCTCCCGCAGGATCTCCCCGCCCTCAGGAGGCGTGTATACCACTTTGCCGGTCGTTTTATTCTCAATAGTGGTTGAGGATGACTGGCGGTACTGGACCTCGTGATCAAGCAGAACCTCGCAGACTTCCCGGAGCAGTCCCATCGAGATTCGCTGCTTCTGGATCAGGTCATAGCCCCGGCGCAATGCTGCCCGGTACCGCAGCACCTCTTTTGTCTGGGGATCGGCAGCAGCACCGGGCAGGATGGAGGCACGGTACAGTTTATC
>JBDKRP010000004.1:0-45124 GCA_039683275.1 Methanoregulaceae archaeon
AGGTCCGGCATGAAGTGGGTTTTGAGCACCCGTTCGGCGATATCGTCCACGTCCACCGCACGGATGATCCTCCCGAGCTCAAGCTCCGCTGCGAGTTTTTCCGGCATGGATTCTATCAGGGTGTACATGGATTCGAACGGCCCTGCCGAGATATCCGTTGTCTCGTGTGTGTACAGGAACCCTTCCAGCTGGGCGGGAGTCCCGAGCCTGCGTTCGACACGGTCGATGAGCTGCTCGATATCCTTGGGATGGACGTACTGGAGCGCGCTCGTGTAAAGCTCCAGCGGGTACGACCGACAGACGTCAACGTTCAGGCTCTCTTTGTCGATCTCCTTCGGGTCGATACGGGTCGTCAGGACCAGAGGAGCATCCATGGAGCCGCCCCGGTTCTCTGGGAGGAAGGTGCGGGAGAAATTGATCAGGCCATCCAAGAGGAGCATCACGCAGTCCTCGTCGCCGTCGCACTGGCCGGTGAAGATACCATCTGCAAGGACCGTGTGGTCATCCGCGACTGTCAGGCAGTATACCCGTTCATCGAGGCAGGTCGCATACGCGACCTCTGCAATATGATCTGTAAGGACAATACCTCCTTCGAGCACTGGCACACCGTCGCCAGGTTTCATCTCCAGCGCCCGGATCTTCCGAAGGTACGAGGTATCCCAGACCAGCATCGCATGGTCCGGGGTAACGTTCAGCTTCCTGCCCCGACTGGTCGTGAAACTGATCAATTCCTTTGGGGCCCGGTGGATGGAGACAGAGGTAACCTTGCGCAGATGCATTCCGCCCTGCGTATCCACGGACCGGGTATAGTACTGCCCCTGCGGGTCGGAATAATACGTGCCAAGCCGGTCGATCCCCGGTTTGCTCACGTCGAAATTCTCAAGGACGAACTCCCGTATCTTCTTCTTTGCCCAGATCTTTCCGTCATACACTTCTATCTCCGTGTCGCCGTGGAAACAGTTCCTCCTCTTTGCGGCATGGAAGAACGGGTGGGCATACCCCACATTCGCTTTCGAGAAACCAACGATCCTGGCAAGGACACCTGCGCTCGTGTGCGGCGCCAGGCCCATCACCAGGTGACCGGGAAGACCTTCCTTTCCCTCCAGGTTGTAAAACGGCGGCAGGTTGTAAACCTTCACGAGAAGGTCGTCCATGAATTTTGCGATCTTCACAAGATATTCAGCACAGGATTCTGATATCAGGATGTCCTGGGCATGAAGCTCAATCACCTGGTCCGGCCTGGTGAGATTGTTCCCGAACGTGTCGGTTGTATACCCAAGCTCCCGGAGCCGTTCGACCGGGACTCCCACTTCGTCGGGACGTATATGGGTAAGGGGAAGATCTATCATGTCGAACCGGACCGTCCCGTCCTTGAAGACAAAGAGATCGTTCTGGGCCCGCAGGATCCCTTTCTCCATGACCTCTATCGACCGCTCTTTTGAGATCAGGCCCCGTACACCCTTCACCAGTGCAAGGGAGCTGCTTCTTATCCCGAGCCTTTCCAGGGCCGCGAGGTATTCGTTCTTCACGTTCAGGGTGATCTGCTGCGAGCAGGCAGGAGCGACCCCGCAGGCAGGACATTTCTCCGCAGTTGTCTCCCGGTGGCACTTTGGGCAGGCAAAGACCGGCTCTGTGTGACTTCCGCAGCTGCACTTATTCTGGTAGGTCTCTGTTCCGCAGGCCGGGCATCTTCTTTTCCCGACTTCGATCGTGATGACCCCGCCATCCATGTTTACCTGGGGGGAGTGGGTGCTTGCCTCCTGGAACGAGCGCCGGTTGCCCCCGGCTTCGCCCAGGGGGAATAATCCGTGGGGGGGCGGGTTCATCTTCCGTGGCCGTGATTTTCCCGGGCGGCCCATCCGGCCCCCGATCCGGGTCCCGGACCGGGACCTCATCTTAAACCCGGATAAGTGGACGGCCATATCCATCGCGTTCTCCTGCGGGCATCCCTCCCACCGGGCAGTCCGCTGAAAGTTCTCATCGAGGCCAAGACACGCAAGGAGAACCCGGTACGGAGATATCCGGATCTCCCCGTTCCGTACGATATGGGGGACAAGGAGCTCTTCGAGAATCCCTTTTGCCGTGAGATCGTTCGGCAGGGCGAGGTGCCCTTCGGCAATACGCCCTTTCTCCCGAACGAAATCCGAGAGTGTAGTGACCTGCGCGGGAAGGATATCGTCCCAGAAGAACGTGTAATCCGGGTACAGGGGGACTCCCTGCGCCGTGAAGGCAATTGCCTCGTCTTCATCGGCAGGCTTCTTCTCTCCGCCTTCGAGCCGCCACCATTCCCCGCAGTATGCGGAAGGAATAAGCGGGTGGTTGTTTTCCAGGAATTCCCCGAACGAGATCAGGATCTCACCGATATCGAGAATCCGGTCGACCTGTCCTATAAGCTTCTTCGCAGTTTTCGCATCGTCTACCCGGAAGACGTCTCCGTTCTTCAGCCGTATGGTCGGTCCCTGGATGGAATCGACCGGGACGATCCCCGCAGCTTTTCCCGGCCGCTCGACTTTCATCTGGGTCCCGACTGCAAGGAAATCCCCGAGAAGATGCATCGTTGCCGGGTTCAGGCCGCCTGCAGCGAAACCCGTGTTCCGCGACCTGCCGTACCGGAGCCGGAACCCGCCTTTCCTCATCGGGTACGAAAAGACCGGACGGCCGCCAATGAGATCCCGGAGGTATTTATCTTTCGGCTTGATTCCGGCATGCTCGTCGCCTTTCGCACCTTTCGAGACCCCGCTGATCAGCTCCTCCAGCCAGTCCCAGCCGTCCATCTTCATCTTCCGGACATTCTTCTGGACCTTCGGGGCCTTGAGAGCAAGACCTTCGGCAATGACAAGTGCCATTCCGCCCCGGACCACGTTGGTTTCGACCCGTTCCAGGTTCCGGTGTCCCGAGACCTCCTGCTGCTCGGTCGCCTCCCCGTCGATACAGACCGGGCAGTTCTGGATGATGAGCCGGATCTCCTTGTCAGTCGGGAGATACTGCAGGCTCATGATTGAATTGTACTGCCGGATCTCCTCGACGTACCGCTCGATCTCCTCCTCGCGGGGGATGTACCGGTTTATGCCGAGCGCCCGCCGTACATAATCCCCGACAAGGACCGAGAGTGCCTGCGCAGTACCGCCCGCACTCCGTATGGGGCCTGCATAATAGATCTTCAGGTATTCACTTCCGTCATCGTTCTTCCCGACGCTGACCTTTGCGATGCCTTCGGTGGGAGCAGCGACAACACCCTCCGTAAGGAGCGCCATTGCTGTCCTGATGGCATGGTCCAGGATCTCTTCCCGGTTTGTCTCACCGAACCGCTTCTGGACGAAATCGTCACCAATATGGAGGGAGGCCTCTTCACGGGACATCGTGCTTTCGAGTTCCCGTATCCGGGCTGCCACCCCTTTGATATTCAGGAGCGCCTCGACCCGGTCCGCGAGATCGTTTGCTATCGGGATCTCGACGCGGATCCTCGGATCTATCCCGACAGCCCGGGCCTTTTCAGCAACCGCGATTGCCCGGTTCAGTTCCGACTCGAGGTTCCCCAGGTACTCCTCCATGCGGGGTGAAATTTTCAACATGCCGGATGCCTTCCTTTGGGGATCTGTTCTTTTGCATCACAAAAAAGGTTCAGGATGTATCATCATCCTGAGCATTCTGAACAAGGGCACCGATTCCCGGTTCCCCCATCTTCCAGAGGGCGAGTGCAGCGCACTGTTTCAGGATTTCATCCCCACCCTCCATTGCAGCGGTGAGCGGCCCTACGGCAGGTGTTCCAATCCGGCAGAGCGCAAGCGCAACAACCCCCCGCAGCCCGACATCTTCGGATTTAAAGGTCGCAATAAGCGGATCGATTGCCGAAACCCCAATCTCCCCGAGGGCAGCTGCGGCATACCTCCGGAAATTCACATCGGCATTCTGCTTCATCGCTTCCAGAAGGGGCTCGATCACGGGGGCGCCAATCCGGGACAGGGAAATAGCGGCATACCACCGGAGATCGTTATTGTCCGCACGCCCGAGCAGGGTGATGAGGGCCGGAATAGCCGGAGACCCGACTTCTTCAAACGTCTTTACCGCTGCTCTTCTCCGGGAGGTATCTCCCGTTACAAGGGAATCTATTGCCCCGGTGATAACGGCCTGCTCATCCATGTCCTGTACTCATCTCCACCTGTCTTATGACGGTTATGTGCGTCCCGGGCATTTCAGGTTTATTCTATTGCCACAGCCACGCAGTCTTCCAGGGACCCGATCCTCGCAGGGGCCCCGCACATATCCGGGACATACGCAAGCGCTTTCCCGCTGTTCACCATGATGCCCCTGTACTTTTCAAGGCCCGGGGAAACGACCATGCAGGTATCGGCATATACCCGGGCGCCGCTTTTTTCTATCGCTGCAACAAGCGGGCGGGATTTTTCGATCACGCCTTTTGCAGCAAAGACATAGAACGGTTTTTTCACAGTTTTCCCTGTAAGGAACTGTGCTATCCGCTCAAGCTCTTCCGGAGAGCAGTGGGGGCAGCCGACTGCGACTGCTTCCACCGGGATATCCTGGAACTGCTGCCGGATCTCGCTGCCCTCGACCGGGATCGTTTCGAGGCCTGATAGTTCGAAAGGAAAGACCCGGGTCTCCGGCGTGATCTTCTCGATGTGATACAGGGCAACTGCTCCTGTAGCCGCCATCGCGGCCCCGAGTGCCTTGAGCTGGTCCCGGTTCGGCCTGATGCCACGGAAGAACGGGATCCGGTTCCCGACTTTCTTCCCGACCAGGTACCCAAGGGCACCGTACTGAGCATTCCCCATCTCAAGGTCGCCCGGGTTTACATCGATGACGATCTGGGGCCTCCGGTTCTTTACCAGGTGAAGACCATAGCAGGGAGTCTTTCCGATCATTGCCGCTGCAAGGGCGCTCGGCCCGCCTTCCCGGTTGGTCCGGGCACCGATCACCGAGTTCGCGTACGAGACTGCGGACGATTCCGACCAGGCAAGGTGCTCGCCGTACTGGGTAGTGTACAGGTAATAGGGGGTGCAGGTACACTCAAGCTTGATCCCGAGCCGCTCATAGGCAGCAACCACTTTGAGCTGCTTTTCTGCAAAGTCTGCCGAAATTCCCATTTCGCGCCACCGGTCGAGGGGCATTCCAATCGGGTTCACGACCGAGGGGACAACTACCCGTGCGTCAAGGCCGGAGAGCCATTCGAGGCCGTACTCCCCGATGGTCTTGTACGACGCCCCACTCACCTGGGCGCTCGCAATCGGGACCATCTCTTCTGCCCCGAAGACTTTTCCCAGCGCCACCAGGATCTCCATCATCTTCCTGCGGGTCTCGCCCTCTTCCCCGGCAAGGATCCGCTCGTCAGCCCGGTCAAGAAACATGGTATCAATCCCAGGTTGCCCTGCGGAATTCGTCTTCCCTGCCCATCACCATCGTCGCGTCGACCCCGATCTTGACATTCGTCCCGTCTTCAGTCTGGGAGGGATCAAGGGAAGAGCCCCGGACACCGGTGATCACCATCAGGTCCCGATCGCCCCGGACCCGGGTCGCAATTGCGTATTCCACTTCGTGCGGATTCATGGGATCGATATCCTCGTCAACGATGACCACGTGCTTGAGGGAGGTGTGAGCTGCAAATGCCGCCATGATCGCGTTCTTGGCGTCGCCCTGGGTACTCTTTTTGATCTGGACCACGGCATGGAGGTACCCACAGCCGCCTTTCGTGAGGACCACGTTCCTGACCCGGGTCACTCCTGCGACCGCCTTATAGATCTTCGGTTCGTACGGTGCGCCCATCAGGATCTTGTGCTCGTCACCGCCGGGCAGGATGCCATGGTAAATGAAATCCTTTTTGAGGTGCATTCCGGTGAACTCGATCACCGATTGCCGCCGGACCGGATCGTAGGTCCCGGTAATATCGACAAACGGGCCCTCGTCCGTGACCTCTTTCCCGATATAACCTTCGAGAACAATTTCGGCATCCGGAACCCGGACACCGTTCCGGCACTCATGGACCCGCACTTCGCCGCCGAGGAGTTCCCCGGCGTAGGAAAGCTCCTTTCCGGCAGGAACACGGGTACAACAGGCAAAAGTAATGGCCGGGTGGGTTCCTATCGCGACCGCAACCGGAAGTTTCTCTCCATCGGCAAGCGCCGCCCCGAGCAGGTTGTGGGTATGCCGTCCTTCCACGAGACGGGCCGCGACCCGTTTCTCATTAAGGACAAGCATCCGGTGGATCGAGGCATTCTCGACCCCTTTGTAACACGAGAAGATAATCCCCGCGGTCAGGTACTTCCCTGCATCAAGAGGATAATGGCGCATGATCGGGATACGGGAGAGGTCGGGCTTTCCTGTCTGGATGGTTCCCTCATCCACAACGGTACCGTTGAATTCGGAATCCGCAAGGTGCTTCACCATCGTGCTCTCATCAATTCCAAGGGCGACTGCCAGTGCCCGTCGGGTTGCAGTCACGTTCATGACTGCTTTTGCACCACCGATACGGTGGAAATAGAGGAGTTTCTCTGTCCGTGCAGCCATCTTCGGCGCTTCAAAGTCAGGGGAGGTCTCGGCTTCGATATCGACGATCTCTCCTTGTTCCCGCATTGATTCTATGAATTCTCTCATGGCGATCCCTCCCACCGTGGCGAGAGTGTATGGGATACGTTCAGGTGATCGAGGACCCGTGCTACAACCATATTTACGAGATCATCGATTGTTTTCGGCCGGGTATAGAATCCGGGTGATGCAACCATAACGGTTGCCCCGGCCTCATCGGCAGCAAGCATATTTTTGAGATGGATGCGGGAAAGCGGCATTTCACGGAGGAGAAGGATACAGGGACGTTTTTCCTTGAGACAGACATCGGCGGCCCTGGTGATCAGGTTCTCGGCGTGGCCCCCGCTCACGGCTGCGAGCGTCTTCATAGTGCAGGGAGCGATTGCCATCCCGTCGAACCGGAATGAGCCGCTGGCAATCGGGGCAAAGAGCTGGTCGTTGTTATGGTAGATAGCATCGAAACCTGACAGCGAGACCCTCTCATGGGCCGCGATCTTCTCAGCAACATCCGATATGACCAGGTGGACCTGTGCACTCTCCGTCAGCACCTCGAGGAGCCTCCGGGCATAGATAATCCCGCTCGCCCCGGTAACACCGACCACAAACACCTTCTCCATGACTCCAGCTCTCCCGGCATATGCCGCACATGAAGCGGCGTACACTACCTAGTACTACTCAGTGGGAGGGAAAAAGAGTTTACCCAAACCTGCAGGACACGAAAGTTCCGGAAATGGGCTTTCCAGTTTCAGGGCCGGCGGGACAGATACAGATCATCTGCCATTGTCTCCAGTATCCGGATCCCGGCTGGATCGAGGCTCGTTCCAGCTGCCCGTACTAGGGCCCGCACAACCGGTTCCTCCCGATCAGGATCTATCTCCCCGCAGGAATAGTCATCAATGAGGGAAAGAAGGTCGCACACACGGATCTGGACATCCGGAGCCGTAAGCGTGCTGATCCGGTCCAGGGTCGCGATGAGGTGTGCCTTTGCTGAAGCGATACCGGATTCATCTTCCCGGACTGCATGAAGGCATTCCAGTCCCTCAAAGAGATCCCGGTAGCAGCTCAGGAGCACCCGGTCCCGGAAAAATTTCCTTTCGTGCCTGATAAGAACCAGAACAAGAATGCAGAATGCCACAAGAATTGCGACGATTGCTGCCGTCACAAAAACCCAGTACCCGATCCATGTATCTGCCATCGTTTTACCGTAAGGGTTCTCATCCAATGGGATGAATATATGTCCCACAGATTTTACAGGCTATTTGCTGCTCGCTGAACACCAGTCAGTTCCATTACAGGGTCAGTTTGTCCTGCAGCGTGGGCTTCCTGACATGCAGGATCTCGGTCGCTGCAAGAGCCACCCGATCCCGGTACTCGGGTAAGGTATATACCCCGAGACGCCACTGCTCGCGCCGGGTTTCATTCAGGGTGGTCACGAGGGGCGACACCTCTTCGAGGGCGGCGAGAGCATGCCTGCTCTTTACCTGGACCTCAATTGCCATAAGGCCGGGAAAATCCGGAATATCGAGCAGGACATACCGATCCGGAACTCCTGCATGATCTGCAATTTTCCGCGAGACGTCACGGACCCCTTCCAGGGCACGTTTTCCCTGGAGCGAGGATACATTCACCTGTTCTCTCCCTACATACAGCGCGCGTTTGAAGAGCCTGCGATGGTAGAGCCGCTGCGTGAGATCCCGGGCTACCGGTTCGGGAGATTTGAGCAGGGCCGAAAGGCACCCGTAATCATCATCCCGAAGGAAAGGAAGGACTGCCGATTCCGGCTGCGACGCCAGGTGCGAAAGGGCGGCAAGGACGAACATGCTGTGGGCAATCCGGCTTACGTGGTGGTAGTAGACCGTGGAACGCATCAGGGTCCGCGCGATAAGCAGGGATTCCGCTGCGTTCACGCCATTTTCATCAAGGGCGATCCCATCCGGCGTAAGGACGATATGCCGGATAAGGCGCTGGGTATCCACGGTCCCATAGGGGGCCCCGGTATAATGCGCGTCCCGCAGGAGGTAATCCATCCGGTCCACATCAAGGCTCCCGTGAATAATTCCTGCAAGCGGATGATTTCCGGAAATGAGGGAAATGATATCCTCTTGATCAATTCCGGTCTGTTCAAGTACTTGGGAAAGCCCGCCTCCTTCCAGGATCTGCCTGATATCTGCATGACCCCTGCCCAGCAGCTCCTCAATCAGGGGTTCGCTCGCATGGGAGAACGGCCCATGGCCGATATCGTGAAGGAGGGCCGCCGCGGAGACAACGAGCCGGTCGTGATCGCAAAGGCCGATCTGCCGGGAGACAAGTCCGCCAAGGTGCATTGCCCCGAGGGCGTGCTCGAACCGGGTATGGTTTGCCCCAGGGTAGACGAGATACGAGAATCCCAGCTGCCGGATATACCGAAGACGCTGGACAACGGGATCATCGAGGAGGGGGAGAAGCGCCTCATCGATCTCCACATACCCGTGCACCGGGTCCTTAATGATTTTCATTCCGCTCGGTTTCCCCTGCCTGTCGAGAGCCCGTAAAATTTCCCTGCCGGTCAGGGCTCCGGTTATACTACAAAGTCTTGTATATCCGGTGATAAACATATGGAACGATGATAACGGTCCTCTCAGGCGGGACGGGGACGCCAAAACTTCTCCGCGGATTGAAGAATATCCTCAGGGAAGAAGAGATCGCGGTTATCGTGAATACTGCGGAGGATATCCGGATTTCCGGGGGATACCTCTCCCCCGATGTCGATACCGTCATGTATCTCTTCGCGGGACTCCTGAATACCGATACCTGGTGGGGAATCAGGAACGATACGTTCGTGACCCACGACGAACTGGTCCGGCTCGGCCGCGACGAATTCATAGCGCTCGGTGACCGGGATCGTGCTGTGAACCTTGCACGGGCGGAACTCCTTGATTCAGGAATGACCCTTACCCAGGTAACGGAGGCCCTTTGCGGAAAATTCGGAGTTCGCGCGGAAGTGCTCCCCATGGCAGATACACCGGTTACAACTATGGTCCAGACTGCCTACGGCCCAATCCATTTTCAGGAATACTGGGTGAAGGAGCGCGGCAAGGTTCCCATACTGGGCGTTCAGCGGGTAGGAAAGACTCCTTCACAGGCCACCCGCGAAGTACTATCTGCAATTGAACGGGCCGACGCGGTTATCATCGGGCCGAGTAACCCGATAACAAGCATTCTCCCGATCATTGAATGTACCGGGGTTCCGGAAGCTCTCCGGAAAAAATTCGTTGTTGCCGTAAGTCCCTTCATAGGGGATACCCCGTTCAGCGGCCCTGCTGCCGCCCTTATGACTGCACGTGGCCAGGAGTCCTCTTCCCGGGGAACAGTTGCCTTGTATAAAGACTTCATCAGTCTCTTTATTCAGGACGTGCGGGATACCGTGGAAATCCCGGGGGCGTTAAAATTCGACACCCTGATGAGCGATGAAGCGAAAAGCACGGCGCTCGCAGAACAGGTCCTGGGATGTATCCGGAATCCTGCGTGATCCGGCCCGGATCCACGTAACCTTTTTAACCAGATGGAGATCACGGATGAATAATATGACACCGCGGATATTTATCGCATCCTCACTCCTCCTGCTGGTTCTCTTCGCAGGCGGGGCTGCCGCTGCAGGCACGGACAGCGCAGTTTCCTGGAAGACGACACTTGACAGCAGTACGATAAGCACCTTGTCGATGACATCCGATGGTTCATATATCGCTGCCGCAGGAACAGATGGTACAGTCTATCTTCTCAATAACCAGGGAGGGAAACTCTGGAGTTACATAGCGACAGATTTGGATGGAAAAAGCAGGAACCCCTCGGTAGCAATTCAACCCCTCGGGACCAGCGTGTTCGTGGGTGCCGGTACAAAAATATATTCCTTTGACCGGGGGGGCACACGACAGTGGTTCAATGATACCGGCGTGAATGTATATGGTGTTGCCATCTCGACCAATGGGTACGGGTTCTCCACTGCAAAGAATACCCTGCGTTTTTTCACTACCAGCGATAGTAATTCCGCTTCTTCCAATAATGCAAATCCAATTATACTCCAGGAAGGGGATGCCCATACCCGTATCAATACCACGCAGGTAGACAATATTACCTATACAAGTACGGAAACATATTACATCACGAAAAAGGCAACGGACATTTTTTCGATTAATACAGCAGCGCCCATGTGGAAAGTCGCTATGTCGCGCGATGGAGGTTTTGTCGGGGCCGGTACAATCCAGGACCACCGTGCATATCTCTATGAAAGGAGTGGGGACCAGCGCTGGAGTTTCGATACAGGATCTCCTGTAAGTGATGTTGAGATAGCGTATAACGGTACATTCCTTGCAACCGGAGCAGGAACTTCTGCCTATCTTCTCGATAAGGAAGGGACGCTGCTCTGGAAATACGCGGCGGCGGGTACCGTGAACGGAGTTTCTATCAATCGCGATGGCACGGTAATCGGAGTCGGAATGCAGGATGGTTCCGTCGTCATCCTGAACCAGAACGGCGAAACCATCTGGTCCGGGAAACTGGATAATAACGTTCAGGATATTGCTTCAGATTCAAGCGGCGTCCAGTTTGCTGTAGCCTCCGGGGGCGCTGTATACCTGCTTACTCCCACATTCACTACTCCGGTAACAGTCCAGCCGACTGCACCGGTACCGGTAACTGCGACCCCCGGGGAAGTTGTAATAACATCAGACCCTGCAGGTGCAGACGTCTATGTTGACAATATCTACCGGGGAATTACTCCGGTGACTCTTTCAGATCTGACCCTGGGGTCTCACACAATTCTTCTCAAAATGGAGGGCCGGCAGGACTGGAGCAGCTCAATAGATGTATCTTCCGGATCTGCGCTTGTCCTGAAAGGAGTCCTGAGCACGGTTGCAACAACCGTAAGTCCAACGCAGGCGGGACTTCCCGGAACCGGAATTTTCGGAGCGATCATCGGTCTCCTTGCAATAGTCTGGGCCCGCAAGAAATCCTGAACACGTTCGGGCGCCTGCTCTCAAAATGAGAGAAACCGTAGAGCCGGTTTTTATACCGCTCCCGATACATATTTGAGTAAATTCACCTAATACTCGTTAACGGAGTTTATCATGGGAATACTGGGAGGTATCTTGGGACCCGGCGGCGGGAAAAAAAAGAAAAGACCGGTTGAAAGACCAGCAGCTGCCAGAACGCCCCGGGAGAAGCCTTCCAAGGAATACTTGGAGGGGTTTTTAAAAGCGCTTACCGAAGGGGATGTAGATGCCCGGTGGAACGCGGTTCGCGCCGTGGGGGAACTGGGGGAACCGTTTATCGATGCTCTTGTAAGGGGTCTGCAGGACCCTTACTGGATCATCCGGAGAGGTTCCGCTGATACTCTCGGAAAGATCGGTGCACCTGCAGTTCCGGCTCTCATCGAGGCACTCAAGGATGAAAAAGAAGATATCAGGCAGGAAGTTACCCGGGCGATCCAGCTCATCGGAGAACCTGCAACCGAACCACTCATTCGCTCCTTAAAGAGCCCAAGCGCAGCCATCCGCAGGGGTGCCCTCCAGACCCTGGGTGGAATGGGCGATGTACGCGTGGTCCCGGCAATTATCGAGACCCTGAAGGATGAGAACCACCGGGTCCGACAGGAAGCCGCTGTCGCCCTTGGGAGAATAGGTGAGGGAAAAGCAGTTACCCCCCTGATAGAGCTCCTGAACGATCCCCAGGAAACCGTGAGGACCGCTGCAATGGCGACCCTGGTTTCCCTTGGCCAGCCGACTATCGAACCCCTGATCCGGGGACTCACAGATCAGAATGTTGATGTCCGTCGTCGTGCATCCCTGGTTCTTACCACGATAGGTACCCCTGCAATTGAGCCTTTGATCCGGGCACTCGGGGATGAAAACCCGACAGCACGGAAAGGTGCAGCAGAAGTTCTCGGGAATATCGGAGATCTCCGTGCAATCGAGGCACTTATGAACCAGCTCAGCGATCCCGAGCGCAGGGTCCGGATTAAGTCAGTTCATGCCCTTGCAGCAATGGGAACGTCGGCAATTGCTCCACTCATGGACGCATTCCGGGACGGAGAATCCATGGTGAGGAATGGAGCAATGGAAGCACTCTGGATGATCGGGGCCCCTGCAACCGCACCTCTCGTTGATGCACTTGCCGATTCAGATACGGATATCAGGAAACGTGCAGCGCTCCTTTTGGGAGAGATCGGTAACCAGACCGCCATCGATGCCCTGAACCGGGCCCTGATGGACCCGGATATGACAGTTCGCCGCGAGGCGTTTGAAGCTCTTGAGATGATCAAGAGACGAAACAACTGATCCCACAATATTTTTTCCAATCGCGAAAACCGCATAACATTCATTCCTGCCGCCCTCAAAGAGCTTGGCGTGAAACCCTGGATCCTCCTCCTGCTGCTTTTGGCTTTCAGTGTAACCGCGGGTTGCACGCTTTTCACACCATTTCTCGCGGATGCCCCTTTGCAAGAAATTTCCGGAAATAGCAGCGTCCTTAGCGTCACGTTCCTGGATGTCGGCCAGGGCGATTCCATCCTTATCCAGTCGCCTTCGGGAAAAACGATGCTTATTGATGCCGGGCCGGGGGAAGCGGGACCAGTTGTATCGGCATACCTCAAACGCCAGGGAATCAGCGTCCTGGATATTATGGTCGCAACGCATCCGCATGAAGATCACGTCGGGGGTATGCCATTTCTTCTCAAAACGATTCCTGTAAAGGAATTCATTGACAGCGGATATCCCCACACTGCGCCGGATTATGAACGGACCCTGAACCTTATCGATGAGAAAAATATCCCTTACCGGACCGTCAGGTACGGGGATAGCATACGTTTTGATCCGGACGTAACAGTATCGGTTCTCAATCCGGGAGAGAAGATCTTCGAAGAGGTGAACGACAATTCCGTTGTCCTCAAACTTACGTATGGCAGGGAGTCGTTCCTGTTCATGGGCGATGCTGGAATTCCCGTGGAAATCGCACTTCTCGAAAAGGGGGTTGACCTGGATGCCAACATCCTGAAAGTCGGCCATCATGGCAGTTCTGACGCTACTTCGAAAAAGTTTCTTTCTGCGGTTGTACCCCTTTTCAGCGTTATAGAAGTGGGTGCGGACAATTCCTACAATCACCCCAGTCCCAAAGTTATTTCAAGGCTTGAGCAGGGAGGGTCTTCGGTGTTTCGAACGGATCAGGATGGAACCGTAATCATCAGGACCAACGGGATTCAGGCAAACATCACAAGGGAGCGCTCATGAATCCTGATTTCTATTTTGTCAGGGCCCTACCGGAAGCGGGTGGACTTAATACCAGCAGGGATGATTCTCTTATCCGGAGGAACCAATGAAAGTAGTCGTAGACCGGATAGAGAATTCTCTTACGGTATTAGTACCTCTTGAGGATGATTCCGGATATTTTTCCTTGCCGGTTGCGCTCCTGCCTGATGTCAAGGAGGGTGACATTCTCGATTTTACCATCACCCGGGATACAACTGCAACTCAGGAAACCAGGGACCGGGTTACCAGGCTGATCTCCCGGTTACAGCAGAATGCAAAATAAGCGCTGCATTACCGGGAACATTACCCGTACTTCTTTGAAAGCCGGATGTTCCCTTTTCCTTCAGAGCGACAACCTCTGAAAAGAATCCTCACATTCTGGAAAATTTATGAAAGACGAGCGTTGGAATCCTCCTCCAAAATTATACTATATAAAATAGTAAGGAAGGAAGAGTCTTTCAGCATAATATAAATATTCCTAAAACACACATTGATCAGCCCAACAAGATGGGCATCGGAACAGAACAGAGTGTGGAATCACATGCAGGAGATCACAACCAGTACCAACACCATCGGGCAGGTTCTTCGTGGTCCAAAGTCTGATTCCACCCGCTTACTCTTGGGCGGAAAGACCTAGGCACGCATTCCAGTAAGGATGTTCGGATGAGAACATCCGGAATGCATACGACGCCGGTCCCGAACCGGGAGTTGGGTGTGGTGGACAGAAGTCATCACGTCACCAGCTGCTCGAAAACCCGTTACGATATCGCCACGGTGAGGATACCGGCTATCGCGGGATACCCAGTGTTCGGGCGCGCAATACGAAATTCAACAAACTGAACCAAATGCGGAGAGCGGATTATGAGACAAGTGGCAATTTACGGAAAAGGTGGTATCGGTAAATCAACTACCACCCAGAATACGGTAGCGGCGCTCGCAGTGAGCGGGAAAAAAGTGATGGTCGTCGGTTGTGACCCGAAGGCAGATTCAACCCGTCTTCTTCTGCACGGGCTCTGCCAGAAGACTGTACTTGATACTCTCCGTGATGAGGGTGATGATATCGAACTCGATGCAATCCTCAAACCCGGGTTCATGAACACCATGTGTGTTGAATCCGGGGGGCCTGAACCGGGTGTCGGTTGTGCAGGACGCGGCATTATCACGTCCATCAACCTCCTGGAGCAGCTCGGTGCGTACACCCCGGATCTGGATTACGTCTTCTACGATGTCCTTGGGGATGTCGTCTGCGGAGGGTTTGCAATGCCCATCCGTGAAGGAAAGGCCGAAGAGATCTACATCGTCGCATCAGGTGAACTGATGGCACTTTATGCAGCAAATAACATCTCGAAAGGTATCCAGAAGTACGCGGTGAACGGCAAAGTCCGTCTCGGTGGCATCATCTGCAACAGCAGGAAAGTCGACAACGAATATGCCCTTCTCAAGGCATTTGCTGAGGAACTTGGATCGCAGCTCATTCACTTTGTCCCCAGGGACAACCTGGTGCAGCGGGCAGAGATCAACAAGAAAACCGTGATTGACTTTGACCCGGCATCCAACCAGGCCCAGGAATACAAAAATCTTGCAAAAGCCATCGACGAGAACAAGATGTTCGTGATACCGAAACCCATGAAACAGGACCGGTTGGAAGAGCTGATGATGCAGCACGGGTTCCTGGACGCAATGTAACGCAGGATTCCGGACAAAAGCATGGCGAACGAGAGGATGTGAAACTGTGTTACTCATACGGGCAATTGTCAGACCTGAAAAGAAAGACGAAGTCCTTGCGGAGCTCTCCTCTGCGGGATTCAATGCGGCAACCATGGTGGATGTGGTCGGCCGGGGCAAGCAGAAAGGCATCAAGATCGGCGGAATGGTCTACGATGAGATCCCAAAGACGCTCATCCTGATGGTCATCCCGGACGAGGAGAAAGAGAAAGTGGTAAAGATCGTCCTCGAAACCGCAAGGACCGGAAAAGAAGGTACATTCGGTGACGGGAAGATCTTCGTAAGTCCGGTCGAAGAGGTCTATACCATATCGCGGAACACGAAGGGCCTCTAGGAGGAGCCGCAATGAAAGAGATTATGGCCATCGTCCGGATGAAAAAGACCGGGGCCACCAAGAAAGCCCTCGTTGCGGCCGGAGTCGCCGGGTTTACCGCGGTAAAGGTCCTGGGACGGGGAAAACTCGTCACCGACCCAAATACCCTGGAGGAGTGCAAGGCAAAACTCCTGGCAATGGGCATGGATGAATTCACCGATGCCGGGGACACGGAAAAACTGGTCACGAGTTTCCTTGACGGTTCGCGGTTCTTCCCGCGCCGGCTCTTCACGATTCTCGTCCATGATGAAGACGTGCCCCGGATCATCGAAGCAATAACCCGGGCAAACAGGACCGAGTACGGGATCGGCGACGGAACCATATTCGTGATGCCGGTCGCAGATGCAGTCCGCGTGCGCACCGGGGAGGCCGGAGAAGCGGCAATCTGGTAAGGAGGGGGAGAAACCATGACGGAATCTGAGGTAAATGTCGATGAGATGTTTGTTCCCTACCCGGAGACGGTTAAGAAAAACCGGAAGAAACATCTTATTGTCATAAGCGAATCCGCAGAGAGTTGTCCGCAGATCGAAGCAAACACGCGGACCATCCCCGGGATCATTTCCCAGCGGGGCTGCGCCTATGCCGGCTGCAAAGGTGTGGTTGTCGGTCCCATAAAAGACATGATAACCATAACCCATGGCCCGGTCGGCTGCGGGTACTACAGCTGGGGCACCCGCCGGAACAAAGCTCGTGCAGATGGAACCACGCCAAAGGAGAACATCTACTCCCAGCTCTGCTTCATCACAGACATGCAGGAGCCGGATGTCGTCTTTGGCGGTGAAAAGAAACTCGCGAAAATGATCGACGAAGTCGTCGCAATGTTCCACCCCCGGGCCATCAACGTCTGCTCTACCTGCCCTATCGGCCTCATTGGTGATGACCTCAATGCCGTTGCAAAAGCGGCACAGGAGCGCCACGGGATCCAGGTCCTTGGGTACAACTGTGAGGGGTACAAAGGGGTCAGCCAATCGGCAGGCCACCACATCGCGAACAACAACATCATGGAGAAGATCATCGGGACCGGAAACGAGCGCAAGCCGGGAAAACACGTCATCAACATCCTTGGCGAGTACAACATCGGAGGGGACGGCTGGGAACTGGAAAGGATCTTAACCGAGATCGGGTACACGGTGAACTGTATCCTGACCGGGGATTCGAGTTACCTGAACATAAAAAATCTTCATCTCACCGACCTGAACCTTGTCCAGTGCCACCGGTCGATCAATTACATCGCCGAGATGATGGAGACGAAATACGGCACCCCGTGGCTGAAAGTCAACTTCATCGGGGTCGAGGCTACGAACCAGTCCCTCCGGCAGATGGCGAAATGCTTCAACGATCCCGAACTGGAGAAACAGACCGAGATCGTGATTGAGCGGGAGACGGCAAGGATCAGCCAGGCCCTGGAACAGTACCGGAAGATCTGCAAGGGCAAAACCGCCTTCGCGTTTGTCGGAGGCTCCCGAAGCCACCACTACCAGTACCTGCTCCGGGACCTCGGCATGGAAGTCGTTGTCGCAGGGTACGAATTCGCCCACCGCGACGATTATGAAGGCCGCCAGGTCATCCCGACCATTAAAAGCGATGCGGATTCCAAGAACATCCCCGAGCTCCATCTTAAACCTGACGAGGAGAAGTACCGGCCGGCCCACGAATACCTGAACATCACAAAAGAGAAATACGACGTCCTCTGCAAAGAGGTCCCCCTGAATTACTACGAAGGGATGTACCCGAGTATGAAATCAGGAGAGATCATGATCGACGACTGCAACCACCACGAGATCGAAGAGATGGTGGAAAGATTCCATCCCGACCTGATCTTCTCGGGTGTCAGGGACAAGTATATCTCTCACAAAATGGGCGTCGCCTCCAAGCAGCTGCACTCGTACGACTACTCAGGCCCGTACGCGGGCTACAACGGGGCACTGAACTTTGCGAGGGACGTATCCCAGGCCCTCTCGACCCCTGCATGGAAACTGATCACCCCGCCCTGGGAGAAACCGGGCAAAGCACGGAGTGAGAACAATGCTTGACTGTGTCCCCGAGGGGCCTCTTGAACACACGACCGGGAAAATCAACCCGGCAAAAACCTGCCAGCCGATAGGTGCAATGTATGCCTCGCTCGGTATCCACCGGTGCCTGCCCCACAGCCACGGATCCCAGGGTTGCTGCGCATACCACAGGATGCACCTCACCCGGCACTTCCGTGACCCGGTGATGGCATCCTCCAGCTCCTTCACGGAGGGCGCCTCGGTATTCGGCGGCTTAGCGAACCTGAAAACCTCGGTGAAAAACATCTTTGCCATCTACAAGCCGGACATCATCGCAGTGCACACAACCTGCCTTTCGGAAACCATTGGCGACGATGTCCCGAATATCATCCGGCAGTGCGAGATCCCGGAAGGGAAATACATCATCCACGCCAATACCCCCAGTTACTACGGCTCCCACATAACCGGCTTTGCGAACATGTGCAAAGCGATGGTCTCGTACCTCGCCCAGGCGGACGGCGCAACCAAGAAAGAGCAGATGAACGTCCTCCCGGGATTCGTTAACCCCGGCGACATGCGGGAGATCCGCAGGATCGTAGAACTCATGGGTGTGAAACTGGTTATGTTCCCGGATACCTCGAATGTCCTGGATTCACCCCTGACCGGGAAATACGAGATGTACCCCGAAGGCGGTGCGACAGTTGCGGAAATCCAGGACTCCGGGAACTCCGAGCTGACGCTTGCACTCGGCTCCTTCGCCTCCAACGATGCAGCAGATCTCCTCCAGGAGAAATGCGGGGTCACGGGTATTCCCTTAAAACTCCCCGTCGGTCTCAAGGCGACGGACGCCTTCATCATGGCAGTCCACGACTGGTTCGGCGTCGAGGTCCCGAAAACGCTCGCAATCGAACGCGGGCAGGTGGTAGACACCCTGATCGACACGAACTTCCAGTACCAGGGGAAGACGGTTGCAATCTTCGGGGATCCGGACCATGTCATTGCGATGACCGAGTTCGTGATCACGATGGGCATGATCCCAAAATACGTTCTCACCGGTACCCCCGGGAAACAGTTCGAGGACGAGATCGGGAAGATGCTCGAAGAAGCGGGAATCACCGGAAGCCGCGTGAAGGCGGAAGGCGATCTCTTCGAACTCCACCAGTGGATCCGGGAAGAGAAAGTCGATCTTCTCATCGGCACGACCTATGGGAAGTACATCGCGCGGGCAGAGGACATCCCGCTTGTAAGGTTCGGGTTCCCGATCCTGGACCGGGCCGTCCACCCCCTCATGCCGGTTGTCGGGTACCGGGGATGCCTGCGCCTGATCGAACAGATCAGCAATGCGCTTCTCGAACGCCGCGACCGTGACGCGAAAGACGAAGACTACGAACTGATACTCTGAGCTACCATCAGCGAAAAGGAGGGCCCCTATGGAAGAGAATTGTTCGTCACCGGCAGGAGTTCACGCCTGCCTCGATGAACGGCAGAGTTCTATCATAACGGCAGGCAGGAGTAAAAGCCGGATCAGCTGCGCGACAGACAGTCTTGCAGGATCGGTCAGCCAGCGGGCCTGCGTGTACTGCGGAGCCCGGGTTGTCCTCAACCCGGTCACGGATGCAGCCCATCTGGTCCACGGGCCGATCGGCTGCGCAACGTACACATTTGACATTCGGGGAAGCCTGTCGAGCGGCTCTGATATGTACCGCAACAGCTTCTCCACCGATCTGCGTGAGCGGGACGTGATCTTCGGGGGAGAGCCGAAGCTCTCCGCCAGCATCGATGAGATTGTTGCCAGGTTCCACCCACCCGCGATCTTCGTGTACTCGACCTGCGTGACCGGGGTCATCGGGGATGATGTGATAGCGGTATGCAAAGCTGCGTCCCGTCATCACGGTATCGATGTCATACCGGTCGAATCCAGCGGTTTCATCTCCGGAAACAAAGTTGTCGGCTACCGTGCCGCGGCTGAAGCCCTCATGCGGCTCATCACTCCGAAAGAGGGTGAGACCGTTGAGCGCACAGATACTATCAATTTCCTCGGGGAATACAACCTCGGGGGCGAAAAATGGGTCGTCGAACGGTACCTCAAAGAGATAGGTATCCCGATCAATGTTGCATTTACCGGGGATTCGACCGTGGCTGCATTGAAAAAAGCTCCCGGTGCACGGCTCAACATGGTGCAGTGCACGGGTTCAATGCACTGGACCGCGATGAAGCTCGAAGAGGCCTTCGGGACACCGTACATCGATGTAAACTTCTTTGGTGCCGAGAACACGAAGGAGAGTCTCCGGAGGATTGCTGAAGCATGGGGAGATCCGGAAGTCAGCCGTAGGACCGAGGCCCTGATTGAGCGGGAGAGCACGAAAATTGAGAACGAACTCCGGAAATACCGGGAGAAACTTGCCGGGAAACGGGCTGCAATCTACGTCGGCGGGGCATTCAAAGCCATCGCCATCATACGGCAGCTGAAAGATCTCGGGATGGAGATTGTCCTCACCGGGACCCAGACCGGGAAAACAGAAGAGTACGAGTACATGAGCGGGCTCCTCTCCGAGGGAACCGTGATCATCGACGATGCGAACCCAGCGGAACTGGAGAAATACCTTCTCGGGAAGAACGTGGACATGATGGCAGGCGGGGTCAAGGAACGGGTCCTTGCGTACAAACTCGGGATCGGTTTCGTCGACCACAATCATGACCGGAAAGAGTGCCTTGCCGGGTTTGAGGGATCTGTCCGGTTCGCACGGGAAGTCTGGGTGACCACCTGCTCCCCGGTCTGGAGCCGCATCCGGAACCCGCACAGCCCGACCCCTGCGGAGGGACCGTGATGGACGAATCTGGCACGGCACGGGTAAAACAGGTGAACGAGAACCAGTGCCACATGTGCATGCCTCTCGGGGGCGTTGCCGCATTCAAAGGGATTGAGAACGCGATGGTCCTTGTGCACGGCTCCCAGGGTTGCAGCACCTACATGCGCCTCATGAATGTCGAGCATTACAATGAGCCGGTCGATATCGCGTCCTCGTCCCTGAACGAGAAACAGACCATCTACGGCGGGGAAGCCAACCTCTGCAAAGCGATAGACAACGTCATCCGGGTGTACCAGCCGAAAGTACTCGGGGTTGTGACAACCTGCCTTGCAGAGACTATAGGTGACGATGTGAAACGGATCGTTGAGTCCTATGTCCGGAAACGGGGGAACCGGGATATCGACATCATCCCGGTTTCGACCCCGAGTTACGGCGGCACCCAGACTGAAGGGTTCTGGACCGCGGTCCGGGAAGAGATAGCGTACTATGCCCGGGCAACCCTCCGCCACCGGAAAATCAACGTCATAATCCCCAACATCACCCCCGCAGACATTCGGGAGATCAAACGCATCCTTGGGCTTATGGGGATCGAATACACGCTGATCCCGGATTACTCCCTCACCCTGGATCGACCCTATGGGGGCAAGTACCAGAAAATCCCGCCGGGCGGGACAAAAACAGAAGATATCGCCCGGATGCCGGGTGCTCCCGTGACCATTCAGTTCGGTTCCACCTGTCCCGAGGAGGTTTCTCCGGGCCGGTACCTGGAGCGGGAGTTCGGGGTTCCCCTCGTTAACCTCCCGCTTCCTATCGGCCTCGATGCAACGGATCTCCTTATCCGGGCTCTCGAAGAGATCAGCGGAAAACCGGTTCCCGAAACCCTTTGCCTCGAACGCGGCTGGCTTTGCGATGCGATGGCCGATTCCCACAAGTACAATGCGGAAGGCAGGCCGGCAATCTATGGCGAACCGGAACTCGTAAACGGAATCGCCCGGCTTCTCTGCGAGAACGGCGCATTCCCGGCCCTCATTGCAACCGGTACGAAAACCCGGGAGCTGGCCGGGTGTATCGAGGCTTCCTGCAGGGAAGCGGACGAGAAACCCGTTCTCCTGGCTGAGGCCGATTTCGCGTCAATCGCCGAAGCAGCAGAAAAATCAGGCGTGAACATTGCTATCGGCCACTCAGGAGGGAAACTCCTGACCGAGCGGATGGGCATCCCGGTCGTCCGGGTCGGATTCCCCATTCACGACCGGGTGGGGGGCCAGCGTATCCTCACCGCAGGCTACACCGGGTCCCTGGCATTCCTGGACCGGTTTACGAACACCCTCCTTGAAAGGAAATATGCCACCTACAGGGAGGAGACAAAAGAAAGACTCTACACCAACGGAGGTTTGTAACATGCAGAAACCAAAACACCATATCTTTGTCTGTACGAGCTCCCGACCGACCGGCCAGCAGAAAGGGTTCTGCGAATCCAAGGCAGGCGTCGAGGTCATGATGAAATTTGCCGAAGAGATCCAGGAGAGAGAACTCGATGGAGACGTCTTCCTCTCAAATACCGGATGCTTCGGCATCTGCGACAAAGGGCCGGTTGTAGTTGTATACCCGGACAACGTCTGGTACGGCTCGGTTACCCCGGATGACGTCCCGGTTATCCTTGATGAGCACATCGAAGGCGGGACGGTCGTTGAGAGGCTGGCGATCTAGGAGTGCATCTATGTGCGGAACCCGGCGTTTTCAGGAGATAGCGGTTCTTCTGGGAGAAAGCGGCTCCACCGTGACCCTGGGTTCTTCGGGAAACGTTGTCGTTTTCCGCAGGAATGTCGGGGTCTGGGAGCCGGTCCGCTCGATGACGTTCTCCTTCGACCAGACAAAAGGGCTGCGGGAGCTGCGCAGGCAGATGGAAGAACTCCTGAAATTTATGGAGTCCTGCAGGATCTTTGTGGCAAAATCGGCGAGCGGCGCCCTGTACTACGAGCTTGAAAAAGCGCGGTGCAATGTGTGGGAAGTTGACGGAAAGCCGGCCGATTTTCTGGACCAGGTACTCCGTGACGAGACGAAACTTAAGATGGATCAGAGTCGCCTTACACCTGTTCCGGGGCCCCTTGAAAAATCAAAGGGGTACTATGTCATTTCAATCAAGGATATTCAGGGCAAGCGACCGGATCTCACCAGCAAACAGGTGCTCCTGAAATTTGTTCAGGAAGGGCAGTTTGCAATCCTTGAGATCACCTGCGATCATGTGCCACCCTGGATCGAAATGACGGCTGAAAGCAAAAAATTCGTTCTCGAATCAGAGAAAACGGGCCGTAATGAATACCTGGTCCGGCTGAGGAATCCTGCGATGGGAGGCATATGAATCGATAACTGCGTCACCATCTGGGGGATAACGCCCCCGCACATCCCCCCTGCACCCCTACCATATGACAGGGTATAATCCATACAAACCTTATTCCGGAACGGAACCCCGGTCCGGCGGCCTTACAGGAACTCCTGACAGATATCCTGCCAACGGCCGGGTTCCGGGGAAAACAATTCCGGACATTCCGGAAAAGGAGCAAATACCGGTTTTCCCAATGAAAAACCAGAGATACTCCTGACCGATCTTTTTTCCGGTACGTTAATCGTATCAGAACGACTACGCTGTACCAGGAATTTCCTGTACCCTGGAGATACCATGGACGAGACAGAAGAACTACAAGAATCCGGAACCGCACAGGGACAGGAAGAAACTGACGAGCCCATCCAAGAGGGGGAGCCGGAACGCGGAGAGGCAGCTCCGGATGAAAAAATGACAGAAAAGGCGGACGCCCTCGCTGCCCCCCCGGAACCTTCGTCACGGGTCCCCGACATGGTAAAGCAGGACCTCACGGAGCTGCACCGGCTCCTTGCAGAAAATACCGGTCTTGGCGACCAGATACGGGATCTCTTCGAACGCAACCTCCTGATGGAGGGGCTCAGCAAGGAGACCTACGAGCGCCTGGTCGTAAGCCTCCAGGTTCTCCTCGGGCCTTCGGCGAGCCGGCTTATTATCGAATCCACCAAGATCCTGACCAGTGACTTTTTCACGGAACTGCGCAAAACGAGCGATGAAAGCCTGGTGGAGACAGTCCGGTTCCTCCAGCAGCTCGCAGCAGTGTACGGGACGCACATGAAAGACGCTTTCCTGCTCTCGTTCAAGTACACGGAAGAGGACTGGCGGACGGCAGAAGTCGTTGCGTATCACAAGGGGGAGTCCGACATCTGGTTCGTGGAGATGGATCTCATCAAGTACAACGGGGAACGCCTGTTCCTCCGGATGTCCCCGGTCTCTGCATTCCAGCTTCTCCAGACATTCATGAACGAAATGGGGAAGATCCCGGCTGGGACAGTCGACGAACAGGCACTGGCACGGATTCGGGAAAGTGCAGAGCAATTCAAGAAGCGGTATGAAGTCCCGACCCAGGACGAGAAGAACAAGGTATCTGAGACCCACCTGGACGGGTACGCTTAAATCCGATCTCTCTTTTTTCCTCATCCCGGAGTGCCGGTAAAAAAGCAAAATCTGTCGGGCCGGAGCCGTACCCCTGCCCGGTCTTACCGGAAAGAATCCGCAATATTATAGAATATCCGCATGTTCAGGGATTCCTGCGGAAGTTTCTCCCTGCTGCGCTTCATCTGCTCCTTCTGGAGCGACCAGTCAAAGAGGTTCGTGAATTCCATCGCACGCTCAGGATGCGGCATCATGCCGAGGACCTTCCCGTTCGCAGAGGTGATTCCGGCAATATCTTCCACTGAGCCGTTCGGGTTGTACGGATACTCCCCGTTTGCAGGACTCATGTCGTCTTTACAGTACGTGAATGCGACCATCTTCTGGCGCTTTATCTTCTGGAGCGTCTCCTTTGAGCACGAGAAATTCCCCTCCCCGTGAGAGACCGGGCAGTAGATCCGCTCGATCCCCTTCGTCCAGATACTCTCATTCACAGGCTTCAGGGTAACGAACCGACACTCCAGCCGGCCACCCTGGTTGGGCATGAGGGCGATGTCCCGGGAACACGTCCGGTCGAATGCCGGGACAAGACCGAGGTTTGCGAGAATCTGGAAACCGTTGCAGATCCCGAGGACCAGATTGTCCCCATCCAGGAATTCCAGGAGATCGTCCCAGAGGTTGTTCCTGACCCGGTTCGCGTACGCGTTCCCTGCACCGGTATCGTCTCCGTACGAAAATCCCCCGGGGAAGACCAGGAGCCGGTAGGAGGAGAGTTTCTGCCTCCCTGCGATCAGGTCGTTGATATGGACAATATCGGAACCCATCCCCGCCCGCAGGAGGACTTCCTGCGTCTCCATCTCGGAATTGATCCCGTACCCGCTCATGATAAGCGCCCGCTCCGGGATCATCTCCCGGGCATGCTTTCCTGTTGTGAAACGGGACGTCATGTTAGTACCCCCGGAAAGGCGCCTTGTACGCCTCTTCCATCTTTGCGATATCCAGTTCCAGGAGAAGAGCAGGCCCGGTAATCCGGAGCATGCTTCCCCCGACCTTCCCGATCAGCTGTGCCTCCCCGCCAAGGGCCCGCTCAAACGCCCGCTTGTGATCGGGAGCGACCGTGACAACGAACCGTCCGAGCGATTCGGAGAAGAGGTAATAATCAGCCCGCATCCCGGACGGAATCGTGATCTCCATCCCAAGCCGTCCTGCTATCGCGACCTTCGCGAGCGCAATCCCAAGGCCGCCACGGTTCACCGGGTATGCCGATGCCACGATCTCGTGGGAGATAGCGTCAAAGAGTTTCAGGTACCGGGCCTTTGCCGCAGCCGCATCGAGGGCAGGGACATGCTTTCCGGTAGCACCCAGATAGGCGAAATACTCCGAGCCGCCCAGTTCCTCCGCGGTAGGCCCGACAAGATAGATCAGGTCTCCCACGATCTTTGCGTCCAGGGAAACAGACTTTGTCGCATCCTGGTGGATTCCGATGGACGAGATGAGAAGTGTCGGAGGGACGGATACTTTAACCCGGTTATTGTCTGCATCGTATCCTGAGAAGTCGTTGAACATGCTGTCCTTCCCGGAGATGAACGGCGTGCCGAACGCCTTTGCGAAATCGTAGCATCCCCGGGCTGCCTCTTTGAGCTGTCCGAGACGTTCCGGTTCATCTGATGAGCACCAGCAGAAGTTATCGAGAATCGCGATACCGTCCGGGGAAATTCCGAGCGCAACCAGGCCCCGGATCGCCGTATCGATCCCGGCGCCTGCCATACGGTACGAATCGATTTCCGAGTACGAGGGGAAGAGTGCCTGGGATAGCCCGACACCCTTCGGCGATCCGGGGACGACTTTCGTGAGCGTCGCAAGCGACTGGACCCGGCCCTTTCCCTGAACCGGCCCGAGCACATGGCCGCCCTGCACGGTATGGTCGTACTGGATCGTGACGAATTCCGTGGAACAGATGTTCTTACGGGACAGCATCGCGAGAAGCGTCGCATCAAGCCGGGCCGTATGCGGAACATCCGGCTCAGGATATTCCGGTTTCGTAAGCGTCGTTGCAAGCTGCTTTTTCGGGAGTCCGTCATGGAGGAACGCGAGATCGATATCCATCACGGTACTGCCGTTGTATCGGACAACGCACCGGCCCGAGTCCGTAAAGGTCCCGATCACGGTTGCCTCCACTTCCCGGCGCTGCATCAGGTCCAGGAACGCATCGATCTTCTCCGGCGGGACCGCGAGCGTCATCCGTTCCTGGGATTCGGAGATCCAGATCTCCCACGGGGCCATTCCCGGGTACTTGAGGGGGACCTTTTCGAGCTGCACCTCGCAGCCATTGCATTCCTTTGCCATCTCGGCAACCGAGCAGGAAATACCGCCTGCTCCGTTATCGGTTATACTGGTATAGAGACCGAGGTCCCGGGCCTCTTTTACGATCACGTCCGAGAACTTCTTCTGGGTGATCGGATCGCCTATCTGGACCGCGGTCACCGGACTGTTCGGATCGAGTGCCTCGGAGGAGAACGTTGCCCCGTGAATGCCGTCTTTTCCGACCCTGCCCCCGGCCATCACGATGAGGTCTCCGGGTCGGGCCCGCTTCTCGAAGAGCTTCCGGCCGTCCTTTTCCCGGGGCATGACCCCGACCGTTCCTGCAAAGACCAGGGGTTTTCCTGCGTACCTGCCATCAAAGTAGCAGAACCCCTGCGGGGTGGGAATACCCGAGCAGTTCCCGCCGACACCGACACCCCGTACGACGCCGTCAAGGATCTGCCGGGGCGGGAGGACCGGGTTCTGCCGGTCTTTTCCCCGGTAGAGCCCGGGGTCTTTCTCCGGGTCGCCAACGCAGAACCCGTAGATGTTGATGCAGGGTTTCGCCCCGAGGCCGAAACCGATGGTATCACGGTTTACTCCGACGATTCCCGTAAGCGCCCCTCCAAACGGGTCAAGTGCCGATGGGGAGTTATGAGTCTCAACCTTGTGGGTGACAAGGTACTCGTCGTCAAAGATTATTGCACCGGAATTATCGGTGAATACGGTAACGCAGATGTCTTTGTCCCCTTTCGCTTCCCGGATCTCGTTTGTCGCAGCCTGGATGAAGGTCTTATAGAGGCCTTTCGGGACGTCATCGTCCATCGCCGAGGCAAAGATTGTGTGCTTGCAGTGCTCGCTCCAGGTCTGGGCAAGGGATTCTATCTCGACATCGGTCGGCGGTCTTCCCTGCGAACCGAAATACTCCCGTATGGCGTGAAGCTGGGCGAGATCCAGTGCAAGCGGCCCCCGACGCTGGCCGGTTTCCGGATCGATAATTCCTTCCTTTCCGAGACGTGCCAGTTCCTCATCCGAAAGCCCAAGGTCCACCGTTCCGGCAGTCGGGATCTCGTGCAGCCGCACCCGGGGTGCTATCCGGTCCATGCCCCTGTCGCCGTATTCCTGCCGGGTCTTTATCAGAACCCGGTTGACGAGGGGATTCGCGAGCGTTGATCCGAGCTTCGCAAGGGATTCCGGGGAAAGCCTTCCCCGGACAAAATAGAGCTGCGAGGTGTAGACCCCATCTCCTTCGGCAAACCGTATTTTGAGGTAATCCTCGATAGTCTGCCGTGCCGTTGTCCCGACATTATCAGTGACCCCGGGCAGAAACCCGACCTCGATTGCCGCGTCAAAGAGAGGTTTTGTCGGTTCGTCCACCTTATATTCCTGCACGACGGAATTCGCAAGAAGTGCGCCAATCCGATCCAGTTCGTCCGGGGAAAAGTCCCGGGAGCCGGTTGCTATCGTATAGACCTCTGCGAGATGCAACTCATCAAGGGGAAACCCGAGCGACCTGATCCGGTCCGTGCGGGTTTTCAGCCGGGGGTCTTTGGTATAGTGAACTTCTATACGGTGGACGAAAGAAGTCATGGTTACTCGTTTACCGGGAAATGAGAAAATAGATATCGTTCCTGCAGGGAGGATGACGGACCGTCAGATGGAACGATTCAGGGAGAGATGGCGGCCGGATCCTTTCTCACCGAGACGACAAAAATCCCGGCAACGATGATCGCAAAGAGGCAACTTGCAAAAAAACCGGCAGTATATCCAGCCAGGGTTATGATAAATCCGGAGGCCACCGGTCCCAGGGTCTGCCCGATATCCATCGTGGAAGAGAGAGCGCCCATTGCCGCCCCGAGTTGATCCTTTTCCGCAAGATCAGCAACGTACGCGCTTGTTGCAACGCTTGAGAGGGAGAGCCCGATACCGAACACGGCACTTACTCCCAGGAACTCATAAAACGAGGTCATCGCAGGGAGCGCAGTACAGCTGACCCCAAGAACGAGGAGTCCTGCCAGAATCTGGATACGTTTATCGAAACGATCGGCGAGTTTCCCGAAGAACGGTTTTGTCCCGGCAATAACAACCACCTGGACAGCAAAGATAACCCCGGTAAGAAACGCCCCGATCCCTATCGAGAGGAGAAAGACCGGAAGAAACGTTTCAACGGCCCCGAATGCAAAATAGGTCGCCATATCCACGAAAGCAGTTGCCCGAAGCCGGGGATTTTCAAAGAACCGGACCAGATCATCCCTGAACACGGTTGCACCGGGAACCGCCAGGGATCCTGGAGTGTCTTCCCGGTACATGAGCAGCAGGAGAAAGACCGGAACTGCCGCAACTCCCGCAAGAATGTAGACCACATGGTACGGGAGGAGCCCGGAGGTTCCGGCAAAATACCCCAGGATCATTCCCCCGGCAAGGGGCGCAATCGTCCTCCCGACAAGGGTTGCTGAAGAATACTGTCCCAGCATCGACCCTTTGGAATCCGGGAACCGCTCGGCAATCACTGCGGATATAACCGGCCCCAGTATTGCCGTTGCCATCCCGTGGAAAAACCGGACCGGTATCAGGAAAACAGGTTCGGTTACCAGAAGATAGAGGAACGGCGCACAGAGGAAGATCACGCCGGAAAGAACAAGAAGGCGTTTTCTTCCAAGATAATCTGAGAGGACACCCACCGGGAAAGAAAAGAGGATTCCCGCGAGAGGGGAAAACGCAGCAATGAGACCGAGGACGGCATCGTCCGCGCCGATAGCATGGGAAAAGAGCGGCAGGACGGGATTCTTTGAAATCGTCGTTGAAAAGATGGCAAAAAAACCGAGGAGGGACAGATAATACATCATCTGCCGGCCCGGCGGAAACTGCGGGCGCTCCCTGTCTGATCCTGGTACCATGGAAGTAAAAGGTGTCTCTTCCGGCCGGGAATAAAGATATCGGAGGGAAACGCCGGTTATTCCATCAGCCCTTAACCGGGATGAATCCGGTTACGACAGGTAGCGGTTGTTCCGGAGCCAGTCTGTCTGGGGCTTGATGTACCGGAAGACGATATCGCACTTATCATCCTGGAAACTCCAGGGAACGACGATGAGGGTATCTCCTTCCCGGATCCAGGCGCGTTTCTTCATCTTACCCTTGATACGGCCCATACGGGTTACCCCGTCTTCGCACCGTACCCGTATATGGCTTGCCCCGAGCATCAGTTCGGCACAGGCAAACTGCTCGCGGTTCCGTTTCTTCGGGAGACGAACGCGGATAACGGGGGTCCCGTCAGCATTCACTGCATTCGGCGTCAATTCATCATTATTGTCATTCGAGGTTTTAACCATTCAACCAACTACTTCAGGGATTTTATCAGGATTTTCTGTTGCCGGGCATATCGCCGGAACCGGTCATGGGGGTAGGGAACGCGATTTCCCTACACCCGGGGAAAAAGGGCAGATGCGCCCTCTCGAAAGCTGTTACACCGGACTTGCGATTCCCGCATGTTTCTCGCCAGGGACCCGGATCGTGTAACGTTTCCTGCATTTCGCACACGATGCGTCCCGGGTCTCGAGGAAATATTTTTTGGGCATTGAGTATACAATGGAATTCTCAGTATGACAATCAGGACAGGTGAACCGGATAACGTAACCGGATCTCGTCCCGATAAGTTCAGGTTTTGTGGATTGTAGTACCATGATAACGATTGATCTGAAATTTTTTGTGCCTTGGTCGTACCGCCGGCCGTGTTTTCACAGGTGCGGCGTTTGCGGCAGAACTTGGAGTTTTCCTGGATTGCCTTCGGCATCTGTCAACACCCCCGGCACCGTTTCCACGGGAAACTTTCGCACATGCATAGTTCCGTAGGTCCTGACCGGGACGAAGGCTTGGTAAGAGATTACAGGCAGGGTCATGCTCTAAATCAAGCAGAAGATACCATGCAAAACCCTATACACCATTTCTATTAAACGTATGAAGGGATATAAGTATCAGTGTTCCCACTGCACATACAAGGCCCGTTCCGGAATTTCAATCGAAAACAACAGGATATACGGGTAATGGGGGAAGAACTTCTTTTCGAAAGGCCGCCGCGAAAGCAGCCCGCATTCCCCGGATACGCGGTTACTTCATCTTAGGAAACAAATAATGGTACGGTGAATCTTCCGCAGAATAGGATGAACTCATTCTGATATCCCGGTATACCTGGAGAAAATATCTCCTGCCCGGGTTATTCTGATTCCTGATATATCATATATTCTGTTTCCCGGATCACCAGGATGAACCATGGAGAAAGTAATTTTCGATGCACCCGAGATATTTGTACCGAACCCCACGCATATCCAGATTCTCCTGGCAGTTGCTGAAAAACCCGGCTGCACCATAAGCCATGTCGTCCAGGTACTTGAGAAAGATTACAGCGAGCGCCAGGTCAGATCCGGCGTCCAGCAGCTTCTCTCAAAGAGAGTCCTTGACGGGGGGAAAACATTTTCAGAATCCGTAACCCTCCGGCTCACGTCCAGCGGACGTATCCTTCTCCAGAAGGCTGGCTTAGGATAACCTGCGTTTTTACTTTTTTCTTCAATTGAATTTGAAAAAGAGAGAACCCGGGAAGAATCTAGTACACGCTCTTCCCAAGCATCTTCAGGCAGTTGTTTTTCGCAGCGAGCGCTTCCTCGTATACCGGATCGTCCGGGTTGCTCCGCTTCACGATCTGGTCGAAGCAGGGAATAGCTTCCCCGCAACGCCCCATCTCAACGAGCGTCGCTGCTTTGTACTCCCAGACATGAATGTCCGACGAGTCAAGTTCAATCGCTTTATCGAAGCAGATGAGCGCGCCCCCCTGGTGGCCAAGCGCTTTTAAGCTGACACCCTTGTAGGCCCAGGCCCGAGCTTCTTTCGGCGCAAACTCAATCACGTTATCATAGCACTGGAACGCGGTCGCATGCCTCCCGAGAGCCCCATAACTCAGGCCCTTGTTCAGCCAGGCGTCCACGTCTTTCGGGCTGATCCCGATCACCTTGTCGAACTGCTGGATGGCTTCCGTGTGGCGTCCGAGTGCTGCAAGGGATACGCCCCGGTTGAAGAGCGCATCCGTATCCTTGGGTTTCATTACGGCAAGTTTCTCGTAGATCGCGAGGGCTTCGTCATACCGGCCCAGCTTCTGGAGCGCAGACCCCAGGTGGTAGTACGTGACAGCATTCGCAGGATCAAACTCAATAACCGTCCGGTAACAGTCCACCGCTTCCGCGTATCTCCCGAGCTCTGCGAGGCTCGAACCCTTGTGGTAAAACGCTTCGACGTTCTTCGGGTCGAGGATGACCACATGATCGTAGGCTTCGACAGCCTCTACATCCCGGCCCAGTTTCTGGAGGCTGTTCCCCTTGTTGAACCAGGCATTCGGTTCGTCGGGGTCGAGTTCGATGACATGCTCGTAGCAGAGGATCGCCTCCACATGATGGCCGAGAGTCTGGAGGGTGTTCCCCTTGTTGTAATATGCGATCCCGAACCTGGGATCGAGCGATATGACCTTATCGTAGCAGAGAAGCGCCTCGTTATCGCGGCCGATGGCAGAAAGGCTTGCCCCCTTGTTGTTCCATGCGACCGGATCTTCGGGGTCGAGTTCAATCGCACGGTCGTACGACCGGATAGCTTCATTGTCGCGGCCGAGCGTATGGAGGCTGTTTCCCCGGTTCAGCCACGCGGTTGCATCGTTCTGGTCGAGACCTATCACACTGTCGAAGCAGGTAAGAGCGTCCGCGTCCCGTTCAAGGCCCTGCAGGGCGATCCCTTTCTGGAGCCATGCTGCGACATCCGAGGGATTCATGCCGATAAGTACGTCAAAGCACTGGACAGCTTCGGCAAGAAGCCCGTTCTCTGCAAGGCAGGTCCCCTTGTTCATCCAGACATCGTGGTTTTTCGGCTGGATTGCGAGAACCTTGTCGTAGGACTGGATCGCCTTATCGTATTCCCCAAGATTCCGGTGGCATTGGGCCTTTACTTCCCAGGCGGCCGCATCCCTCGGATTCAGCTTCAGGACCCGGTCATACGTGGCAATCGCATCGGAATACCGCTCTGCCGAGAAAAGCAGTTCTGCCTTCCGGAACATTGCCGTGGTATCCGTTGGGGCGAGTGCAATGACCTGATCGTAACACTCCGAAGCTTCCCCGTTCCGCCCGAGAGCGGCAAGGCTCTCTCCTTTATAGAGAATGGCCCCGGAATTTTCCGGATCTGCCGCGATGACCCGGTCATAGTTCTCTATCGCCCGAAGATACTCTCCAAGTGCGAAGTAACTCTGTCCCCGTGCATAATAGGCAATCGAATCCTGCGGTGCATACCGTATGACTTTATCGAAGCTCTGGACGGCTTCTGCATGCCTCCCAAGGGCTGCAAGAGCCTGGCCACGGAAGAACCATGCCTGGGCATCATCGGGGGCCAGTTCAATCACTTTGTCAAAGCACCCCACTGCGTCCTGGTAATGGTTCAGTTCGGCGAGGCACCGGCCCTTGTGATAATAGGCAGCGGAGTCTTCCGGAGATGCTTCAATAACGTGGTCGAAACTCTCAATTGCCTTTGCATATTCCTGGAGCGCCTGGAGGCTCTGGCCCCGGTTGAGCCAGGCTGCAGTGTTCTCCGGGAGGATCCCGATTACCCGGTCGAAGCAGGCAATGGCTTTTTCGAACTCCTGGATCTGGTACAGGCTCATACCCTCGCTCTGCCAGGCTTCGACATCGAATGGATCCAGCTCAATTGCGCTGTCGTACGCATCGATTGCTTCCTCGTGCCTGCCAAGCGCTGCGAGACTCAGGCCTTTCCCGTACCAGGCCGCCTTATCCTCGGGAGCGCGGGAGAGGATGCGGGAGAAACTCTCAATTGCTTCCTCGTGACGCTCAAGAGCGGCAAGACTCTCGGCCCTGGCAAACCAGATATCCCGCTCATCAGGAGCTCCCGTCAGGACCTGGTCGAAGCAGGAGATAGCCTCGGCATGCCGGGAGAGAGCCGCAAGGGAGACCCCCTTATGATAGAGCGCGGGGGTATCTTCCGGGGAGAGTTCCAGGACCCGGTCGAAACAGGGAATTGCTTCCATGTTCCGGCCCATGATCTGGAGCGAGATCCCTTTCTGGAGATGGGCCGGGGCAAATGACGGGTCGAATCCAATCGCCCGGTCATATTGTTGGAGAGCATCGTTCCTCCTGCCAATCTCGGCAAGGCAGTTCCCTTTGAGGAAATACGCCAGTTTCTCCCCGGGGGTTAAGTGGATTACCCGGTCGAATGTGGTCATCGCCTCCTCAAGTTTCCCGATCTCGCGCAGGGATACCCCCTTTGCGAGCCATGCTGCGGAGTCCATCGGGCTGATATCGATAGCTTTTTCGAACGCCGCAATCGCTTCCTCATGCCGGCCGAGTCTCTGGAGGCCGAGACCCTTGTTTGCGTGGGCCTTTTCGAACCTGGGATCCAGAGAAAGCGCATTCCCAAAACATTCGATAGCTTCTTCCTCGTGGTGGAGTTCCAGGAGGCTTTCTCCTTTGTTGTTCCAGATCTCGGGATCGTCGGTTGCAAGGGAAAGAGCATGGTCAAAGGACTGGATGGCAAGAGGCCGCTTCCCGGTCTCAGCCAGACTGACACCGCGCCGGTTCCAGACCAGGGCATCGCTTCCGTCAAGCGCAAGGGCGCGATCAAAGGCTTCGAGTGCTTCCTCATGCCGGTTGAGTTTCTGGAGGACAGTTCCCCTGTTCACGTAAGCCGGGGTGAAATCATGATCGATTTCGAGGACGCGATCATAACTTGCAATTGCTTTTTCGTTCCTCCCGAGCGTCTGGAGACTGATCCCCCGGTTATAGTGCGCAGAGATGTTCCCGTTATCGAGTTCAATTACCTTGTCGTAACTCGCAAGGGCTTCCGCATGCTTCCCGAGCTCCCCGTAGGCAAGTCCCCGGTGGAAGTAGGCCTCAGGATCCGAGGGTTTCTCTGATACGACCCGATCATAACTGGCAATTGCTTCCTGGAAACGGGAGAGTTCGCTCAGGCACCGCCCCTTCCGGAACCAGGCCTCGGTATTCCCGGGCATGAGTTCGATCGCCTGGACGAACCCTGCAATAGCTTCCTCGTACCGTTCGAGTTCCATCAAATCTTTTGCTTTCAGGAACCAGGCCTCGGCGTTTTTGTCGAAGATTGCAATAACCCGGTCGTAACTCGCTATCGCTTCTTGCCGCCTTCCAATCTCGTCAAAGCATTTGCCCCGGTTCATCCAGGCGTCCACATTTTCCGGGCTAAGGGCAAGAACCTGGTCGTACCCATCGACAGCTTCCCGGAACCGGGAGAGGGCGGCAAGGCTTACGGCACGGTTGTACCAGGCTTCGCTGCTGGCTTTATCGAGGGCAATAGCCCGGTCAAAAGATGCAATCGCATCCTCATGTTTCCCGAGTTTCTGATTGCAGAGCCCCCGGTTCATGTGTGCCTGGAGGAATTTCGGTTCTATCTCGGTCGCCTTTGCGTATGCTGCAACCGCTTCTTCCCACCGTTTCAGGTCACGCAGGGTGTTCCCCTTGTTGTAGTACGCTGCGCTGAATGCAGGGTCGAGATCTATCGCCCGGTCGAAGTTGGGCAGGGCTTCCTCGGGTTTCCCCAGACGCTGAAGGCACCGGCCCTTGTTGTAGTACGCCGCCCCGTCATCGGGCTGGATTGCGATGACACGGTCATAGCAGGGAATTGCATCCTCAGGTTTCCCCAGGATCTGCAGCGAGATCCCTTTGCTCAGCCAGGCACCGGTATGGTCGTGATCGATTCCGATGACCCGGTCGAATGCAGTGATTGCCGCTTCATGCTGGCCGGTCTCTGCGAGAGACCGCCCCTTGCTGAACCAGACCGAGGGATCTTTCGGATCCATTGCAATGACCCGGTCAAAGGCCGTAATCGCTTCGGCATGACGGCCCAGTTCGCTCAGGCAGACCGCACGGTTAACGAGAGCCGTGATCTCTTTCGGGTTCAGGGTGATAACCCGGTCGTACGCGGAGATTGCGTCCGGCTCGCGCCCGATCTTCTGGAGGACGATTCCCTTGTGGAGCCAGGCCTTCTCATGGTTACCGTCCAGCGCTATCACCCGGTCGAAACAGGCGAGCGCCTCCCGTTCGCGTCCCATCGACTGGAGGACGAGGCCCTTTCCGAACCAGCCACCGATCTCTTCAGGTGAGAGATCGAGCGTATGGTCGTAGCAGTCGAGGGCTTCCGTGTCGTCCCCGAGTTTCCGGAAAATATCCCCCTTATGCAGCCATGCGGGAGCATCGGTCGGAACCCTCTTCAGGACTTCATCGAACGCCGCAACCGCTTCGAGATCGCTTCCGATCCGCTGCAGCACCTCTCCCTTTGCAAACCAGGCTTCGGTATGTTCTGGATCGTGCTCCAGTACGTACTCGAAGGTTTCGATGGCTTCTTTGTCCTTTTTCAGGTTCTTCTGGACCTGCCCCTTGCCGAACCAGGCCTCAATCTCATCAGGAGCGAGCGCTATCACCCGCTCGAAGCAGAGGAGCGCTTCATCGTACCGCTCCAGCCGGTTGAGGGTGACACCTTTCTGGAAGAGTGCCCCGACATGGGAGGGATCGAGGATTATGACCTGATCGAAACATTCGATAGCCCCGGTCTCGCTCCCCCGCTCGCGCAGGAGAAGTCCCTTGTTGAACCAACTCCCAATCTCGGTCGGCGCGAGGGCAATCACCTTGTCGTAACAGGCGATAGCCCCGACAACGTCCCCCATGTCGGCAAGGCAGACACCCTTGTTGAAGTACGCGGAAACATGCGACGGGTCGAGAGCGATCACTTTGTCGTAACAGACAATCGCTTCCGGATCCCGGGTAAGTCCCTGGAGGATCTCCCCCTTGTTGAACCAGCTGACGATATTCTGCTGGTCGAGTCCGAGAACATGATCATAGGCCGCGAGAGCAGGAGTGTACCGGGAGAGTTCGGCAAGCGCAATTCCCTTGTTCAGCCATGCATCCGCGCGGGAATCGTCAAGGTCGGTCACATGGTCAAAGCATCTGACCGCCTCCTCGTTCTCGGCACGCTTGAGGTGGAGGAGTCCCTTCTTCTGCCAGACATCCTCCTCTTCGGGATGGAGACGCAAGACCTCCCCGAAACTCTCGATGGCACGCTGGTCATCCCCGAGCCCTTCATGGATGAGTCCTTTCCCGTACCAGGATTCCTCATGGTCGCGGTCGAGTTCTATCACCCGCTCATAGCAGGTGAGGGCATCCACCTCTTTCCCGCGCTGCTGCAGGATGAATCCCTTGTTAAACCATGCCTCGATGTTTTCAGGGTCGAGTTCTATCACCCGGTCAAAACTCCGGAGGGCTTCATCATAGTTTTCCTGTTTCTGGAGGAGGAGCCCCCGGTTCAGGCTCGCAGGGACCGAGTCCGGTTCAAGAGCTATAACCTTCTCAAAGCTTGCAAGCGCTCCCGGGATGTCCCCGGATTTCTGGAGGAGTTCCCCTTTGCGGTACCTGGCTGAGACGTGGTTCGGGTCGAGTTCTATCACCCGGTCGTACCCGGCCATTGCGCCGGTCCGGTCTCCTTCTTCCTCAAGGATTACGGCCCTGCGGAAATGACCCATCACGTGGTTCGGGTCGATGACGATGACCCGGTTGAAACAGGTCTTTGCATCCCCGGGTTTCTCCAGCTCGAGAAGAGCGACTCCCCGCTCGTACCATGCAAGGACATTCTCGGGCGCAAGCCGGATGACCCGGGTGAAACTCTCTTCCGCTTCCCCGAACCGGGATAGTTTGCTCAGGAGGACCCCCCGTCCGCACCATGCTGCGGCATTTCCCTCATCAAGGGCGATGACCCGGTCGTAGCAGTCAATCGCTTCTCCCTTTTCATCGAGCTTCGCGAGGCAGTGACCCTTGTTGAGCCAGGCAGGAACTTCGGAGGGATCAATATCGATCACATGATCGTAGCAGGTTATCGCTCCCGCATAATCCCCGGATTCCTGGAGGATCCGGCCGTTGTTCAGCCAGGCTGCGCTCTCCTTGGGGTCAAGGTAGAGGACCCGCTCGTAGCAGTCCTGGGCTTCTTCGTGACGCCCCAGTTTCTGGAGAAGAATCCCTTTGTTGAGGAGCGGGACGACTGCGGATGAATCGAGCGCGATCACCTTGTCGTAACTCCCGATAGCCTGTTCGTTCAGGCCAAGCCGCTGCTGGATCAGGCCCCGGTTCAGCCATGCCGTGATTTCGCCGGGTTTCAATTCGATGACCCGGTCAAAACTTGCGATAGCATCCTGGTCAAGGTCCATCCGCTGCTGGCAGAGTCCCCGGTTCAGCCACGCTTCAACCTCGCCAGGGTTCAGCGCGATCACCTTGTCGTAACTCTCGATGGCTTCTGAGAGACGCCCGAGTTCAATTAAGCACTGGGCCGCACGCATGAAGGCCGGAACGTTTTCCGGTTCCCCAATCGTGACCTGCTGGTAGGAATCCACCGCATCCGGGAGGCGTCCCATATCCTGGAGCAGGGTTGCCCGGTTGTAGTGGGCGTCCGTGCGGGTCGGGTCAAGGGAAACGACACGGCCGTAGGCCCGGACCGCATCCACTTCCTCCCCAAGGATCTGGTGCAATGTTCCCTTGTTGTACCACGCCTCAACGCGACTGTTGTCAAGCCCGACTACCCGGTCATACGCGTCAAGCGCTTCCCGTTCTTCGCCGAGTTTCTGATGCAGCAGTCCCTTGTTGTACCAGGCTTCGATCCGGCCCGAGTCCAGGACCACGACCTGATCGTACGCGACTATTGCTGCACGATCTTCCCCGAGTTTCTGGTGCAGGGTTCCTTTGCTGTACCACGCCTCAATCCGGCCCGAGTCAAGACCGACAACCTGGTCGTATGCCTCGATTGCGGCACGGTCTTCCCCAAGTTTCTGGTGCAGAACCCCTTTGTTGTACCCTGCCTCAATCCGGGTGTCATCCAGCCCGACTACCTGATCGTACGACTGGATTGCATCACGGTCTTCGCCGAGTTTCTGGTGCAGTATTCCTTTGCTGTACCACGCCTCGATCCGGTTCTCGTCCAGTTCGACCGTCCGGTCGTATGCTTCTATCGCTTCGCGGTCCTCGCCAAGCGCCTGGTGCAGTATTCCCTTGTTATACCACGCCTCGATCCGGCTGCTGTCAAGTCCGACCGTCCGGTTATAGGCTTCTATCGCTTCGCGGCCCTCGCCGAGCGCCTGGTGCAGTATTCCCTTGTTATACCACGCCTCGATCCGGCTGCTGTCCAGATCGACTACCCTGTCATACGCACCGATTGCGTCGCGGTCTTCGCCGAGTTTCTGGTGCAGAACCCCTTTGTTGTACCATGCCTCGATACGCCCGCCGTCAATACTGACTACATGGTTGTAGGCATCTATCGCATCACGGTCTTCCTCAAGAGCAGAGAGGCTCAACCCTTTCTCAAACCAGGGATTCGCATGGTCCGGGACAAGTTCGATTGCCTGGGAAAATGCGACGACCGCTTCCTCGTAATTCCCTTCGGCGGCGAGCGCAAGCCCTTTCCCGAAAAATCCCTGGTGGCAGGACGGGTCGCAGGCAACCGCACTATCATATGCTTCGATTGCATCGGCAAGCTGGCCCAGGGTCCAGAGGAGTGCGCCCCGGTAATAATACGCAGCGGCCCATTCCGGCTCAAGGTTCACCGCGAGGTCGAACGATTCAAGTGCCTGCTCGTATTCTCCGCGTTCCCGCAGGAGTTTTCCCCGCTCGAAATGTGCCTCGGGAAAATTCGAGTCGCAGGAAATGGCATGTTCAAACGACGCGAGCGCCTCTTCCCGGTCGCCACGCGCAAGAAGGACCGTGCCGCGGTTATACCAGGCCCAGGTCTCGTTCGAGGCGATGGCAAGCGTGGTATCATACGCGGAGAGGGCATCATCGAGCCTTCCAAGCGTCTGGAGGACAACGCCCCGGTTCATGTGAGCGGCGGCATCATCGGAGTTGATTCCGATTGCCGTATCGTATGCCGCGAGAGCCTCGTCCATCCGTCCCAGGGACTGGAGAACGACCCCTTTATTGTAACTGGCATTCCCCTGCAGGGGGTCGAGGGAGAGTGCCTTCCCGAAGCTCGCAAGGGCGTTCTCCGGTTCGCCGAGTTCTCCCTGGCAGATCCCCCGGTGAAAATGGGCGGGGGCACAGGAGTCGTCCTTTGCGATAACCGATCCGAATGCCTCTTCAGCCCCGGAATAATCGGTAAGGGCGGTCCGGCATATGCCGAGGAAATAGAATGCACGGATGCAGGCCGGGTCCCGGGAGATCACATCCTCGAATACAGGGACGGCTTCTGCATACCGCTCCAGGAGTGCGAGCATCCTGCCCTTGTGATAGAGGGCTCCCGGGTGCTCCGGCTCGCGCTGGAGAACGTCCTCAAATGCAACGAGAGCATCCTCGTAGTTCTTCCGGCCTTCCAGGATCCGGCCTTTCCGGTAAAATGCGGGGGTGAGCTGGGGATCGCACTCAATCGCCCGTTCATAGGATTCGAGCGCACGGTCTTCTTCGCCTTTGGCCTGGAGAAGGTACGCGAGTTCAAGGTGCGCAATACCATAGTTGGGGTCTGAAGTGACTGAACGTTCGAACGCGTCGAGAGCTTCCTCGTTGTTCCCGAGCGTCTTTAAGATGACCCCCTTACGGAACCATGCGACCGCATCCCGGGGATCGAGTTCCAGCACCCGGTCGAATGCCTGGATAGCTTCCCCGTTCCTGCCAAGCGCCGAGAGTATCGATCCTTTGCTGTGGTGTGCAGCCGCGAGGTGGGGGTCCCGCTTTATTGCAAGGTCGTACGCATCCACTGCTTCCTCGCCGCGTTTGAGTGCGGCAAGGGCGTTCCCCCGGTAGAAATAGGCCATCCCGTAATGGGGGTTGAGTTCGATGGTCTTATCGAAGCAGAAGAGAGCTTCATCGAACCTCCCGAGCTCCGAGAGGATGATCCCCTTGTTGTAATAGGCCATCGCGAACCGGGGGTCGAGGCTGATCGCGTTGTCGTAGGCGGAAAGGGCGTCCGGGTACCGGCCGAGCGCCTTGAGGCTCATACCCCGGTCGTAATGGGTGACCGGGTCCTGGGAATTGAGTTCGATTGCCCGGTCGTACGACTGGATCGCTTCTGCATGCCTGCCAAGCGCCCGGAGTGCGGATGCTTTTCCTGCGTGGGCGGACGCGTCTTCCGGTGTCAGTTCAATGATCCGGGAGTAGCAGGTGATTGTTTCCGCCATCTGGCCCTGGGTCCGGAGTGCGGCAGCTTTCTGGGCGTAGGCGGCAACCGAACGCGGGTCAATCTCGATGACACGGTCGAATGCCTGGACGGCTTCTGCATGCCGGTTGAGTTTCTGGAGGCTCGCCCCTTTCTGGGAATAGGCAAGGGTGAACGCGGGGTCTAAGGCAAGAGCCTGGTCGAAACTTCTGACCGCGTCCGCATGCCTGCCAAGCGCCCGCTCGCTTAAGCCCCGGTGATAGAAGGCCATCGCGAAATTGGGGTCCAGCTGGGACGCGTGGTCGTACGCAATGATAGCGTCCTTGTATTTCCGGGTCTCGGCAAGGCTGAGTCCCTTGTTGTAATAGGCGGATGCGTCGTTCGGGTCGCGTTCTATCGCGTGGTCGAAGGCAGCGATAGCCTCGGCGTGGATGCCCATATCCGCGAGGCTGATGCCCTTATTGTAGTACGGGGCAGGATCGTTCGGCTCGATCTCAATGACCCGGTCGTAACACTGGATTGCCTCGGCATGCCGTCCCAGTTTCTGGAGACAGAAGCCGCGATTGTTCCAGGCTGCCGCGTTCGAGGGATCCAGTTCTATTGCCCGGTCAAAGCAGGTTAACGCTTCTTCAAACCGGTCTTCATTGAGTAAGCGGAATCCCTCATTGATCCATTCGACGGCATCCTGTTCTTGGACCATACGTAATCGTTATAGCCTGAAAATTATTAAGCTATTTAACGGACCGAAGATCCGGCCGGGTACAGGATCGCTGTTTTTCCATCGTTTTTGGCGTACTGCGGGCCCGGGATGGTTCGAACCAGGGATGGCCCCTGCGCAGTGAATACCCCCCTGCCCGGGACACCTGCACGAAACAAAACTAGATATAGGCAGGAAAAGATGTTTCTGTATGCCTGGAGAGGTGGAAGCATAGGGGCTTTGCACCGGCGCTCCATGCGCCCGTCCTGCACCGTTTCTGATGATCCCGTATCCCCTGACTGCATCCTCCCGCAGGATCCCTTCCCGGAAAACTGGATTGGCGTCGATCTGAATACCACGGGTCATATCGCGGTAATCGCCCATCCCGGGACCGGTCGCATCATGAAACTCGGGAAGAATGCAGGCCGCATCCATGCGAAATACGAGAAACTCCGGGATAATTTCGGGAAGCACAAGAAGGTGAAGAAACTCCATAAGATCGAGAACCGGGAGAGCCTGATGCTCCAGGATCTCGTGACAAAAATCAGCAGGCAGGTCGTGTACTGCGCACAGACCCTGCATGCCGGGATTAAACTGGAGCGCATCTATGGCCCGGACCCCGTGAAAACGCCGCAGGAGGAACTTTTCCCGGAATACACGATAACCTCCCGGGCGTTCCGGAAACTCCAGTCCCTGATCGAGAGCAGGGCAGGAAAAGCCGGGATCCCGGTGGTCTATGTAGACCCTTCATTCACATCGCAGAAATGTTCCCGGTGCGGGAGTATCGGGACCCGGCACCGGAAGAAGTTCGAGTGCCCCCACTGCGGGTACGAGGAGCATGCGGACGTGAACGCGGCGTTCAATATTGCAGACTCTCCCTTCGTAATCGATGAGGAGAAGATCGAGCGGGCCCACCGGCACAAGGCAGGACAGATAGTCCGGCAGCAGCTCCGTGCCCGGCAGAATTCCCGGTTCCCGGACTTTGTGACGTACGAGGGAATCCGGTCGTCACAATCCGGGGAGAACATTTTCTGCACGCTCGAACCCGGGTTCCGCCGGTAACCGTCACAATGGGGACCCGGGCAGGCGCGAACCCTAAAGAACTTGCCCGGCACATCTCACCATATGTCAGATGCTGCCGTGCCGCCTGTATCCGGAACCCGTCCCGGCTGGCTCATTCCAGCTACCATTGCAATCGTGATCGAGATCCTCGTCAATACAGGGTTCATCACGTATCTTCTCTATATCATCCCGCACGAGTGCGCCACCTTTGCCGCACAGAGCGGGGGGCGGAGCAGCTGCGGTCTTGAACCGGGCGCGTATGTCGTCGCAGCAGTATCCGGGCTCCTGATCGTTGCGGGGATAGCGCTCCTCATCTGGTGGCACGCGAAAAAATTCGAAGTCAGGAAGAAACCCGGGTACTAACCGGGTTTTTACCGGAACCTGCCGTCAGGCACGGGCCGCGATATTTTCGTCAATCCATTGTGTTATTGCGTTCCGGATCATCCGGAACCCCCGCAGGACTTCTTCCCGGTCGCCGTAAAAATCCCCGGGGTTCGGAAAGCCTGCATGGATCACTTTTTTTGCGCCCGGGAAGAACGGGCACGCGTCCCTTGCAGCATCGCAGACCGTGACCACGAGGTCCATCTCCTGCCCGGCAAACTCCGCGAGGGTTTTGGAACGGTGGCCGGAGATATCGATGCCGATCTCTTCCATCACTTCGGTTGCGTACCTGCTGACCCGGGACGCATAGGTCCCGGCGCTGAACGCCTCGAACCGGCCCCCGTATCTTGCGCGCAGGTATCCCTCGGCCATCTGGGACCGTGCCGCGTTGTGGGTGCAGATGAAGAGAACACGTTTCTTTCCGGTCATTTCGCTTCTCCTATCCGGGTTCCCCCATGGGGTTTTATTCTTTCCGGGGAGCGGGGGAGAGGTACCGGAACGGCAGGTACATTTCCCGGCCCGGCAGATGATTTCCAAAGAGAACCCGGCCCCCGCCGGGACGGCCCGGAATTATCCTATGACGCAGTTTGTCGAACTGGAACGCAGGTCGGTCGAGACCATCGAACGCCATCTTGCCGCGTACCCGAAGGCGATGCATATGTGGCGTCTCATGACCATCGACCGGGAAGTGAAGGCCTCGTGGGAGATGGCGGATTTCATCGCGACGCAGAAACTCGGGATGAATGACCACGGGGAGACGCATGCAATGGTCGCGGCGGCATCCGCGCTGACCATGCTCGCCCTCCTGGAAGAAGGAACGGTGAAGACGGATTTCGTTGCAGCAGGGTTCGGCGATCCGGATGATTCCGCACTGATTGTCCTTGCAGCCGCACTCTGCCATGATTTCGGGAACCAGATCCACCGGGACGACCACGTGGACACGGGGATCGCGCTGGTGCTCCCCATCCTGGACCGGCTCCTTTCCCAGATTTACCCGGATGCCGGGCAGCGGACCCGTATCCGGGCAGGGGTCCTCCAGGCCATGTACTCCCACCACGGCGAACCGAAGCCCATCACTATCGAAGCGGCACTGGTCTGCATCGCGGACGCGACCGATATGACCAAGGGCCGGGGACGGGCCGCGTTCGACCGGGGAAGCATTTCCATCCACTCGGTTTCCGCCCTCTCCATCGAGCGGGTGGAGATCCGAAAAGGGGCGGAGAAACCGATCGAGATCCGGATCTCGATGGCGAACTCTGCGGGAATTTTCCAGGTGCAGGAGATCCTTGCGCCGAAAGTCCTGGCAGGACCGCTTGCCCCCCATGTGGATGTCGCTGCCGTGACGGAACCTGGGGGCGGGGAATACGAGCGCAGGATCGTCCGGGGAATCCGGATGGAGAACGGGAAGTTCGTGCCGTGCGGGAATGAAGGGCTGCAGGAGAAACCTGACTGATGGATCCGGGCAACAGCAGAAAGAGGGTGCCGGGCGATCCCCTTTTTTCCCTGCCGCGATAAGTACCTGGAGAGAGGCCGTATATGGGATGCGACGAGGACGGTTGCGGCGGATGCTGCGGGTGCCGGGAGACGATCCTGGACCGGATCCGGATGATCGAACTTGCGTACGGGATCCGGATAACGAATTCCGATGAGCTTGCGAGTTGGATCGTCAGGGAGACCGCTGATCCGGGAGTCGTGCTTTCCCTCGGGCTCGCGCTCGGTTCCTGGGTTTCGGAGTCCGGCCGGTCGGGAGATGTAACGGTCCCGGAACCGGTCTTTTCGAAAATCATGCAGGAAATCCGCTGAAAGGGACGGTCACCGGAAGAATATATCCCGGGAACCGTGCCGTTCCGAGAGTTCCCGGTATTTCTCAAAGCAGGCCATCGCGCCCATTTCATCTCCTGTTTTTGCGAGGGCGAGCCCCTTGTCGTGCCAGGTCATGGGATCTTCGGGATCGATGGCAATCGCCTGGTCGAAACTCCGGATCGCTTCTTCGTAGTGGCCGAGGTTTGCCAGGGAGACCCCGAGGTTGGTCAGGACGACTGCGACCCCGGGGTTCATCGCGATGCAGGCATTGTAGGCCTCTACTGCTTCCTCGTACCGTTCCAGGTCCGAGAGGGAAACGCCCCGGTTGTACAGGGCTTTCGGGTACCGGGGATGGATCGCGAGCGTGCGGTCGAAGCACCGGACCGATTCCTCAATACCGCCCGACTGGTACCGGGCATTGCCAAGGATGAACCAGGCTTCGGCATGATCGGGATGCAGTTTTACGGTCTCCTCCAGGCAGCGGATCGCATTTTCGTACTGCCCGAGCCGG
>JBDKRP010000005.1:0-9818 GCA_039683275.1 Methanoregulaceae archaeon
CGGGTACTGATCAGAAGCATTGATCGTCTGAGAACTCTTTACCGCTATCCCGTCCATCGCGGCAAGATGGATCTCGGGAACCGAATACCGGGAAAAGATAGGAGACGCCGAGATCCTGCCGACAGAAACTTCCAGGGGAACCTTAACGGTACCCGGGCTACAGGTTAAGTTGCGTTCCAGGAGTCCGGTTACTGCATTGAGTGAGATTACGTCCAGGTATCTTTTCACCATAGGATCACCTTAAGTCCGATTCCGGCAGGGTCCATTTTGTTGAGGTCCGGAAAGCAATAGTTTCCGGGAAGGGGACGGGTTTTCCGGTTTCGTCGCATCATCCTTAAACCAACCGGTTCTTTTCCGGGACGATTTCTCCGGTATTTTGCGGTTGTGGGATTCATTTTCGATCCGGGGCCCATGCAGCGGCAGGAAATTTCGCGGATGAACACCGGAAACCGGAAACCGCTGGAGGTATCGTTTCATCCCCGGGGTCATCTTTGTTTCGCACCGGGTGAAACCCGGCCGGAATCCATCCTGACTACCAGTTATTGAGGCAGCGGGAAGAACACCATAATCCTATGATACTCCGCCTCCCACCACCGCAAAATACGCCCGTATTGAGCTCCGATTCCTCAATTTTCCCGGTTTTCCTGTACCGGATACTGAATTATTCCCCAAGCGAAAAATCAGACGGTTTTAATCACGATTTGAATCAATCTGAGCCCGTAAATCCCCCCATTTTCTGCAGAAATAGAGGCCCCTTCCCGGCACCCGGTTTTGGGATCGACCTCCAGTACCTTGCCATGCCGAAAATGGCCTTGGCGGGGCTGTAATGAAAGGGGGTTTCCGGGGAAATTACGGAAAACCTGGCCAACTAAAACCGGATCCCCCAATAAGAAGCACTTTTCCACCAACTAGCATATATAGTTAAGATCGCTACGTTTCCGGTAAGATCCGGTCGGTCCCGGGGAGGGGCCGACCAGGGTCCGGAGTCGAATATATGGTGTCGGAACCGATCCGGACCATGGCCCGGAAACAGATTCGGCCTGCGATACTCATTTTTTTGCTGCTCACGGTTATCCTGGGCATCCTGTATCCGCTGGTAATCACAGGAATAGCCCAGGTATTCTTTCCGTCCCTGTCAAACGGGAGTCTCATCGAACGCAATGGAAATACGACCGGGTCTTCGCTCATCGGCCAACCGTTCACATCCCCGGGATATTTCTGGGGACGTCCTTCCGCAACATCGCCGGTACCTTACAATGCGGGAGCCTCGTCGGGATCGAACCTTGGGCCGTCGAACCCGGCGCTAGCCGATGCCGTGAAAGCACGGGTCGATGCCCTCCATGCAGCAGATCCCTCCGATACCGAAGCAATTCCTGTGGATCTTGTTACCGCCTCCGGCAGCGGTCTTGATCCTGATATCAGTCCCGCCGCTGCCTACTATCAGGTTCACCGGATAGCGAAGGAACGGAACCTTGGCGAAGATACCCTGCGGGCGCTCGTCGCACAAAAGACAGAGTCCCGTCAGTTCGGGATATTCGGGGAGCCCCGGGTCAACGTCCTCTCCCTGAACCTGGCGCTCGACGACCTGAGCGCGGGAACGATCACGGTTTCCTCACCGGCACCCCCGGCGTCCGCAACTGCAGCCGCTCCGGCGATCCTGTTCTTCGGAGTTCCCTTTGAGGAGTGGGCCCAGGTAATCCTGTTCTTCATCATTCTCGCGATTCTCATTGTCCCGGTCGGGCGGTTCATGGCCCGGGTCTATAAGGGCGAACCAACGTTCCTCTCACCGGTTCTCGTTCCCCTTGAACGATGGATCCTCTCGGTGTCCGGCGTGAATTCCGGGGAGGAGATGGACTGGAAACAGTTCGCGATTGCGCTTCTCGTCTTTGCAGTTCCCTGCATCCTCATGGTTTTCATTCTGCAGCTTGTCCAGCAGTTCCTCCCGCTCAACCCTTCGGGGGCAGGGCCGGTCTCCTGGGACCTTGCAATAAATACCGCCGTAAGTTTTGCCACCAACACCAACTGGCAGGCCTATATCCCGGAGACAACGGTCAGCTACCTTACCCAGATGGCGGGCCTCGCAGTCCAGAACTTCATCTCAGCGGCTGTCGGGATGGCAGTCCTTGTCGCGTTCATCTATGCCCTCTCCCGGAAAGAATCCGCAACCATCGGGAACTTCTGGGTCCTCCTTGTAAGGAGCGTTCTGATTCTCCTCCCAATCGCGATGATCATCTCGGTCATCCTCGTCTCGCAGGGAGTCGTCCAGACATTCGATGGACCGGTTACGATCCCAATCCTCAACCCGGTGAACGATGCCCATGGCAACCCGGTGACAACCCAGACAATCCCGCTCGGCCCGGCCGCATCGCAGATTGCGATCAAGATGCTTGGGACAAACGGCGGCGGGTTCTTCAATGCGAATTCCGCCCATCCCTTTGAGAATCCGACGCCATTTGCGAACTTCATCGAGATGCTGGCGATGATCCTCATCCCGGCTGCGCTCTGCTACACCTTCGGGAGCATGGCAGGTTCGCGGAGAAAGGGGATGGCCCTTCTCATTGCAATGACGCTCATCTTCCTCCCGCTCGCGGGCATTGCTGTCTGGTCGGAGACCGGTGGCAACCCGGCATTTGCCGGTCCTGGAGTCAGCCAGGCAGCGTCGCCGCTCCAGCCCGGCGGGAACATGGAGGGGAAAGAGGTGCGGTTCGGCCCGGTCGAATCCGCGTTCTTCTCGATCCTCACAACCTCGATGTCCTGCGGTGCGGTGAACGCGATGCACGACTCGTTCATGCCTCTTGGCGGGTTTGCCCAGATGTTTGCGATGCAGATCGGGGAAGTCGTTTATGGCGGTGTCGGCTCCGGGCTGTACGGGATGCTCGTCTTTGTGGTGATTGCAATGTTCATCGCAGGACTTATGGTCGGGAGAACCCCGGAATACCTGGGAAAGAAGATCGAACCTGACGAGATGAAACTTGCGACCATCATCATTCTCATTCCCATTTTCCTGGTCCTGATCGGAACCACGCTTGCCGTCGCGACCGATGCCGGGAGATCGGCGGTCCTCAACCCGGGACCGCACGGTTTCTCCGAGATCCTGTACGCGTTCACTTCGACCGCCCAGAATAACGGGAGTGCATTTGCCGGGCTCTCCGCAAACAGTCTTTTCTACAATATCTCAACTGCGATTGCAATGTTCATCGGGAGGTACGGGATCGCGGTCCTCACGCTCGCACTGGCCGGTTCCTTTGCCGGGAAAAAGATCGTGCCCGGGAGCACCGGCACCCTGCAGGACCACCGTCCCCTCTTCATCGTCTGGCTGGTCTTCGTGATCGTTGTCGTCGGGGCGCTCAGTTTCCTTCCCGCCCTCTCCTTAGGGCCGATAGCGGAATATCTCGGTATGGCTGCGGGAGGGATACTCCATGTCTGAATCCGCACCTGCCCGGACATCAGCAGGAATCCCCGGGCTGTACCGGACTGCGGCACTGGACGCGGTCCGGAAGCTCGATCCCCGTTCGCTTATCCGGAACCCGGTGATGTTCGCGGTTGAGGTCGGGAGTATCATAACAACCCTTCTCGGGGGCTGGGCGCTCGCAGGGCACGGGGAGGAGCCGGCAGGGTTTATCGGGGCAGTCTCCGCATGGCTCTGGTTCACGGTCCTTTTTGCAAATTTTGCGGAAGCTCTTGCCGAAGGAAGGGGGAAAGCCCAGGCCGAATCGCTCCGCAGGATGCGCCAGGATACCAGCGCGAAGAGACTCCCGCAAGGGTTTGAAGTCCGGAAAGGTATCGAACCTCCGGAATCCGGATGCACGGTCGTCTCCTCGACAGAGCTCCGGAAGGGCGACCTCTTCTACGTCCGTGCCGGGGATACGATACCGGTTGACGGGGAAATTATTGAGGGGATAGCGTCCGTCAACGAGAGCGCGATCACCGGGGAGAGTGCCCCGGTCATCCGGGAATCCGGGGGAGACCGGAGCGCGGTCACCGGGGGAACCGTCATCCTCTCGGACTGGCTCATCGTACGGGTAAGCGCGAACCCCGGGGAAGGGTTCCTCGACCACATGATCTGCCTCATCGAAGGGGCAAAGCGGCAGAAAACCCCGAACGAGATTGCGCTCAACATCCTCCTTCTCGGCCTCACCTCGGTATTCGTCCTCGTGTCCGCAACGCTCTATGCGTTCTCCTGGTACAGCGTGCATGTCGCCACAGGTGCCGGAATCCCTGTCTCGATAACCATACTCATCGCGCTCTTCGTCTGCCTCGCCCCGACTACCATCGGCGGCCTCCTGAGCGCCATCGGGATTGCAGGGATGGACCGGCTCATCCAGAGAAATGTCATCTCGACATCCGGCCGCGCCATCGAGGCAGCCGGCGACGTGGATGTCCTTCTTCTCGATAAGACCGGGACCATCACGCTCGGCAACCGGCAGGCGGTCGGACTCATCCCGGTAGACGGTGTGGATATTGCCGACCTTGCAGAAGCCGCACAGCTGGCATCGCTCGCAGACGAAACTCCCGAAGGACGCAGCATTGTCATCCTCGTGAAAGAGAAATATGGGCTCCGGGGAAGGACGGTCGGGGCTTCGGAGTCAGGGCCCGAGATGCAGTTCATTCCCTTCTCCAGCCATACCCGCATGAGCGGCGTGGACCAGGGCGATCTCCACATCCGGAAAGGCGCTGCCGACGCGTCCTATGCCTGGATCCGGGAGACCGGGAATTCCGTCTCCGGGCACCTGGCCGCCGAAGTCGAAAAGATCTCGCGGGAGGGAGGAACGCCTCTTGTCGTAACGAGAAACGGGAAAGCCCTCGGCGTCGTGCACCTGAAAGATATCGTGAAGGGCGGTATCAGGGAACGATTCGCCGAGATGCGGAAGATGGGAATCAGGACCGTGATGATCACGGGCGACAACCGTCTCACGGCTGCGACGATTGCCGCTGAAGCCGGTGTCGACGATTTCCTTGCGGAAGCGACACCCGAGAGCAAGCTGCGGCTCATCCGGGAATACCAGGAGGGCGGGAGGATGGTCGCAATGACCGGCGACGGAACGAACGACGCCCCGGCGCTTGCCCAGGCGGATGTCGCGGTTGCGATGAACACCGGGACGCAGCCTGCCCGGGAAGCCGCGAACATGATCGATCTCGACAGCAACCCCACGAAACTGATCGAGATCGTGGAGATCGGGAAGCAGCTCCTCATGACCAGGGGAGCCTTAACCACGTTCTCGATAGCAAACGATATCGCGAAATATTTCGCAATCATCCCGGTTGCATTCGCGACAACGTATCCTGCGCTCGGCGCCCTGAACATCCTCGGTCTCCATCACGGTATCCTCGCTGCCGTCATCTTCAATGCGCTCATCATCATCGCGCTCATCCCGCTCGCCCTGAAAGGCGTGAAGTACCGCCCGCTCTCAGCAGAAGTTGCGCTCCGGAACAACATCCTCATCTATGGGGTCGGCGGGCTTATCGTCCCGTTCATCGGAATCAAGATCATAGATATCGTTCTTGTCTTCATGGGAGGATGAACGGAACCATGCCTGCCGAACCTGATACGAGGCCCGACCCGGATGCCCTTCTCGCGCTTGCGAGCCGGGAGGAAGAACAGAAGAACAGGGGCAGACTCAAGATCTTTCTCGGGTACGTGGCGGGGGTCGGGAAAACCTACAAAATGCTGAAAGATGCCCACCTCCGGCTGAAAGAGGGAATTGATGTCCGGGTCGGATATGTTGAAGTTCATGGAAGAACGGAGACAGAATCCCTGCTGGAAGGCCTGCCGGACATTCCCCCGAAAAATGTGGAGTATCACGGCATTACAATACCGGAGATGGACCTCGATGCAATCCTTGCCCTCCATCCCCGTCTCGTGCTCGTGGATGAACTCGCCCATACGAACGCTCCCGGTTCACGACACCCGAAACGGTACCAGGATGTGGAGGAGATCCTGGGCGCCGGGATAGATGTCTACACTACGTTAAATATCCAGCATCTCGAAAGCCTCAACGATGTCATCGCCCGGATCACCGGGGTAATCGTACGGGAGACCCTGCCGGACAGCGTGATCGATTCGGCAACTGAAATTGAACTGGTTGATCTTCCGCCGCCGGAACTGCTCCAGCGGCTCCGGGAGGGGAAGATTTATGTTCCGGATCTTGCTGCGAAAGCTATCCAGCAGTTCTTCACGGATGGGAATCTCTATGCCCTCCGGGAGATTGCACTTCGACGGACTGCCGAGCGGATCGATGAACAGATGCTCGCGTACATGCAGACCCGGGCAATTCCCGGTCCCTGGCCGGCCTCTGAAAGCCTCCTTGTCTGTGTCGGTCCGAGTCCGCTCTCGGAACGACTGGTACGGATAGCACGGAGGCAGGCGGACCGGATGAACGCCAACTGGAGCGCTGTGTACGTAGAAACCCCGTCACAGCGGAGACTTGGGAAACCGGCAAAGGAACAGGCGTTCCGGTCCCTCCAGCTTGCCCAGGAACTCGGGGCTGATACCGCAACGGTCTTTGGGATCAACATCGCCCAGACCCTCATTGAATATGCACAAAAGCAGAACATCACCCGGATTATCATCGGGAAGACACTCCGGCCACGGTGGCAGGAATTCCTGTTCGGTTCAATTGTTGACCAGCTCATCCATGAAAGCGGCCCGATTGATGTTTATGTGGTCAGCAGTGACGAGGGGCTCCCACCCGGCAGGGACGGAAAAGAAGAAGAAATGGAGCCGCTTCTTCCGGTCTCCCCTCCTGCGGGATACGTGAACAGTTTTGCCCTTATCATCCTCATCACCGTCACCGGCTGGTTTATAAAAAGCATCATCTCTCCCGTAAATCTCATTATGCTGTATATCATGATCGTCGTGGTATCGGCGTACAGATGGGGCATCCGCCCTGCGATCATGAGTGCGGTTCTCGGCGTTCTTGCCTTTGATTTCTTCTTTGTTCCCCCGTATTTCACGTTCCGTGTGAGCGATACCGAGTACCTCATTACGTTTGCAGGAATGGTTCTCGTTGGTACCCTGATCAGTTTCCTTGTCGCCCGTACCCGGGAACATGCGCAGGCCGCCCAGGACCGTGAGCGGGAAACTGCTACGCTGCTCGCTCTTTCCCGCGATCTTGCGGCGGCCGGGAATGTCGATTCCATTATTCATGCGGTCCGGAAAAATGTGAAAGAGATTTTTGGGTGGAATAGTACGTTCCTGCTGCCGGAAGGTGATCATCTGGCAGTCCGCTCACCGGATGCCGATCTCACGCTCGATGCAAACGAACTTGCAGTAGCCGACTGGTCATATAAACATGGATCGGTTGCGGGATACGATACGGATACATTGCCTGCATCCCGGCTCCGGTATATTCCTGTCAGGGGAGCAAAAGGCATACACGGGATTATTGGAGTAAAACCGGACCCTGCAGGGATGGTGATTTCACCGGATCAGGCCCAGATCCTCCAGACATTTGCAGACCAGGCAGCGATTGCGATAGAAAGGGTTCATAGGCCGGGAAAACTGTAACAGTCAATCCCGCTCTATGCGTTTACCAGAGAATAACACCCCGGGGACTCCGGTGATGGCATGCCCCAGGCAGGGACTGGCGCCCCGAACCCCCCCCAACTCCTTGAGGAAAAACGTTCCGCTGTCCCGGGTTAAATAAAGTTATTCTGAATCGAACAATGCCCGGAGTTTATTCCGACAACCGGGGAGATCTGATAATGTCCGGGCAGGGAAAAAATTCCCGTATCCGGTTTCACGGACTCCGCGATATCGTCTTCAGATATCCCGTATTTTGTGTGCTCCACAATTTCATGGAAGCAGATTTTGCCACCACCCGGTATAATTTTGCAAAGTGCACACCCCCCCTGATCATATTTTATGTAACAAAATGCTCTCTCAATCCGGGCACCCCTTGGATCCTCCGGTTCACTTAGGATCTGCTCCTACCTGGGTTCGGATCTGTCCGGCATGATATCCCGGGGCAATGGTCCCCCTCCTGCGTTCTGCCTGCGCAATGATTCGGTCTTATCCTCTACCCCATCCCCTTCCAGGAGATCTGCGAGCCCCGGGTCAGGTACGGGGAAATTTCTTTCCAGATTATCTATTATATTATTTGAATAATAACAATGAGAGATGCCGATAGTCCCCATCGTAAAAATTCTCCTGTAAACCACCTTCATCAGGATCCTTCGGAACTATTGAAGTCCGCGAACCCGCTTCACCCGCATCTCCTGCTGCAGGTAAAAGAGCAACCGGGTTCCGGGGATTGGACGATTCCGGGAAGACCGGGTTTTCCGGAAAATCCTGGAAAATACACCAGAGGGGGAGCACGATACCCTGAGAGAGTAAAAAGGATTCCCGTGCCTGGCGATTATGAGATACGAAGAAACCGGTTCAGGATAGTGTCGGCCAAAAGGGGAGATAACCCCCGGGTACCGTTTTACCAGAGCAGAACCTCCACATCGCTTCCCTGCTCGAGACCTTCGCACAGGTCGGGGATCCGGATCATACCATCGCTCCTGACCAGCGTATTCAGGAGCCCGGATTTTCCGAACAGGGGATACGCAGTCCCGTTCTCCAGGTGCACCCGGATATATTCTTCCCGACCTCTCTGGGAGGGAATATTTACGGAGAGCGTGGCCCGGGTAGTTTTTGGACGGGAGATGTCAAGACCGGTCATCTTCCCGATCAGGGCTTTTCCGATCACGGACATTACCACAAATACTGCACCCGGGTGGCCGGGAAGGCCGAGGACAGGTGCCTTCCCGATCCTTCCGATTATAGTCGGTTTACCGGGAGCGAGCGCGATCCCGTGGATCCGCACTTCCCCGAGGCCGGCGATCACCTGGACGGTCATGTCCCGGTCGTCCTTGGAACTCCCCCCCGAGATCAGGACCGCATCGCATTCAGCCGCAGCACGGGACATTGCGGACTCCAGCGAACTCCGCTCGTCCCGGATGATCCCGTAGATTTTCGGAGTGCAGCCAATCTCCTGGACAAACGCGGCAATCATCGGCGAATTGACATCCCGCACCTGGCCGAGAGTGGGCTTTTGCGTTGCCGGAACCAGTTCGTTCCCGGTCGAGAGAATCCCAATCAACGGCTGTATCGTAACCGGAACCCCGGTAGTTCCGGTTGCCGCGAGAACCCCGAGGTCCTGCGGAGAGAGCGGGTGACCTTTTTTAAGGACAACTTCGTTCTTTGCAAAATCTTCATTGAACCTGAGAACATTTTCCTGGGGTGCGACGGTCTTCCTCACGAGCACCATGTCGCCGGCGGACTCGGTGTTTTCGACCATCACCACCGCATCGGCACCGGGCGGGAGAAAACCTCCTGTCGGGACATAGATGCAGCTGCCCGGATCTATATGCGGGGGAGTATCGGACTGGCCCATCGCAACCCTCCCGGAAAACCGGAGCATCGCGGGAAGACTCTCGCCCGCGCCGATTGTATCTGCTGCAAGCACGGCATACCCGTCAACAATCGACCGGTCGAATCCCGGGATGTCCTCGTTTGTCCGGACGTCCGCTGCGAGAACCCGGCCCCGTGCCGACTCAAGGGGAACAACTTCCTGCCCGGGCTCCGGTGCGAGCGCGACAATCGTTTCTATAGCTTCCCGGACCGGGACAAGCTGCAGGAACCGGCTCATTTGAAGCAGCCCAGCTGGCACCCGTGGATCTTGATCGCGTGCGTGTTGCAGTATTCCCCGATATCTTTCATCGGTATCTCGTATTTTTCTGAAAGTCTGAACGCCTGAACGCAGGTTATCCTGCTCTCTATACCAGAATCTCTGAACGCCTTACTTACCTTTTCTTCGCTCATAGCAGATCTC
>JBDKRP010000006.1:0-3158 GCA_039683275.1 Methanoregulaceae archaeon
CTCCCCGCACTTTTCACAAAATTTTGCCACAGGATTCTTTATCGGGGCACCGCAGTTTTGACAGTATTTTACCATCTGGCCGTCACTGACTCAAATTGTATAAAAATACACAATAAATCTTTTGAAATGTATCTTCTCGGAATAATACCGGAAATACCGGTTGAAAAACGGCTTGATGACCCTGAATCAAAGATCAATCCGATTATGAGACATATACTAAAAAGAACCACAAAATCCCATGAAAAACAAGTGGGCCCGTCGTGATTCGAACACGAGATCTTCGCCGTGTGAAGGCGACGTCATAGCCAACTAGACCACGAGCCCGTATGCATCGACCGGGAATCGAACCCGGGCTATAGGCTTGGAAGGCCTAAGTCATGCCTCTAGACCATCGATGCAGATTGCCTGTAAATTATCGCAAGCAGTGCTATTAAGGGTTACCCTCGCGATTATCATCCGGTTTTCCGGCTCTGATGCCGAGCCTGATGAACAGCAACCCCGGTACCGGCAGTATGAAAAAGAGGTATATCAGCAGCAGGAGTCCGGGATACCCGAAGTTCCACATAGTACTCTGCGGGGAGGAGCCTGAAGCGGCCTCTGCAGGGAGGAGGAACGATACGAGAAAGAGCAGGACTGCCGCAATCCCGGCTCCCGTTGCAAGTATCATGGAGCCGGAAAGGGACTCCCCGAACACATTCTTCACGGAATAAAAGAAGAGTGCGGAAAAAAACGGAAGGAGCGGGATCGCGATGAAGAATACCAGGAACACGTACCCGAAACCGACCGAATTCCCCCCGGCAGGATCCAGGAACGTGAAGAACAGGGCGGAGAGTGCTGCTGCGCCCTCCAGCATACAGAGGGGAAGACCCCAAGTCCATTGGGGGGATCGCCGTTTCACCTCAAGGACGAGGAGGATACTTGTGGCAAACGAGATTATGAGGAACAGGGCAAAGATAAAAATCCCGTTGAAAAAATAGAAGTGTCCGGGCCCGGGAAGAGAGATGAAGAACGAGCCGGAGACCCTGTTTTCGAGAATTGAAGCGATCAGGAATAACCAGCCGCTGAAAAAGACTCCGGACGTCCCGACAAGCGGGATTGCGAGGTTACGGTTGTTCATGGAATTCCCCGGCACGCATGGCGAATGACTGAATTGCGGGCCGGAGAACCATATATGTTTTGAAATATTCTTATGTCGGGGACGTAATTGCCTGGTACGGCCCTGAAAAAGTATCAGAAAAATATCGGGGGGAGATTAGTATCCCCGGAGTTCTGCCTCGACCTTCTCGAGGTTCGCGATCCGCTTGTCGAGTGCCGGGTGGGTCGAGAAGAGCTCCATGATCCGGTTCCCGGTCAGCGCCGGGATGATGAAGAACGCATTTGCGCCCTCTATCTTTGCCTTAGGTTCTGGTGGCAGGGCATCCATCCTGCCGCTGATCTTCTTCAGGGCCGAGATGAGTGCCTGCGGGTTCCGGGTGATATACGCGCTGCCCCGGTCTGCCGCAAACTCACGGTACCGGGAGATCGCCATGATCAGGAGCTGGGCGATAAAGTATACGATTACCGAGACGATCCCGACAATAATCCAGGCTGACACGCCGTCCTGCCGTCGGTCGAAGAGCGCCGCAAACAGGAAATTCTGCATGATGATGGCTGCGATCATCGCAACGAAACTTGCAATCGTCATCGTCAGCATATCCCTGTTCTTCACGTGCGAGAGCTCGTGGGCAAGGACTGCCTCAAGTTCGTCCTTGTTCAGCATCCGCATGATCGAATCCGTGCATGCAACCACCGCATGCTTCGGGCTCCGGCCCGTCGCAAACGCGTTCGGCACCGGGGTCGTCATGATGGCGATCCTCGGCATAGGAAGACCAGCTTCCGTACGGAGCCGGTCCACCATCCGGTACAGGTCGGGGTATTCGTCCTCCTGGACTATTTTTGCGCCGGTACTCCAGAGCACCAGCTTATCGGAGAAGAAAAATTGTATGAACCCGAATGCCACTGCAAGCAGGACGACGAATATTGCCGAGACTCCCAGCGTCACCAGGACTGCCATGAAGACCAGGTAGACGATGAGGAGCAGGAGACCCGTCATCCACAGGCGGAGGGTAAGTCCCCAGTCACGTTTCCATTCCATAGTAAGTACAATTCGGTCTGCGCCAGACATAAATCATTCGACATTACTAACGGGAAATGGAAAGCCGGATATTTTGCATCGTTTCCGGGTAACCGTGCGGACCGGACGTTTCAGGAATGCCGTACTGCGGGCAGTGTCTCCCCGGACCCCTGGCGGTATCTTCGGGTAGCATAACTTTTTTTTCAGGGAAGACCGGACGGGTATATATGGATGAAGTCGACCAGAATGCGCTTGCGGATGCGGCGTACGGAATCTTTGAGCACCTGCTGAACAACGGGCTCCGCTCACGGGGACCGTACCTCTTTGAACTTGTAGAGACCAGCGCAGACTTCCGGTCGGACTTTGGTGAAATATTCGCGGAGTTCACCCGGGACTACCCGGAACTTGCAGCGGCCCTCATCGCACGGTTCGGTTCCCCGGACAGGGTGTACGAAATGATCCTTGCGGGGGAGGGGGTCATCCCCTCAAAGACCACCCAGATGTACTGGATCATCCAGGACGCACCCGGGGTCAGGCCGGAGGCAACCGAAGACGAACTTGCCGGGAAATGGCTTATCTTTGCGGAGCCCGACCAGGCAGACCCGCTCTGGAAGAAGATCCGGGACGCAACGGTTGCAGGAAAACTCGGCATCTCCACAAAAGTCAGCTCTGCAAAACCGAACCCCGACTCGCGTGACTCCCGCCGGGTCATCTACGTCTATACCCCGGACTGGCAGGACGAAGCCGGGATCATGAAGATCCGGGAAGAACTCCGGACCCTCGGGGTAGAGGAACGGATCGGGTACAAACGGAACATCGAGACATTCCGCGGCGAATACAGCCAGAGAGGAAAAAGAGTTACGTATTATTCAGCGTGATTACGCTTTGCGCTCTTTGTTCTTGGGCCGCAGGTTCTGATACCCGCACTTGCGGCAGCTGGTTGCCCGGATTGCGTTCCTTGCATTACAGTGCATGCAGATTTTTACATTGAGAAGGCGTGCTTCAGCCTCGGGAAACTTACCCATCGAGATTCACCTCAAATCGA
>JBDKRP010000007.1:0-32300 GCA_039683275.1 Methanoregulaceae archaeon
GTACGAGCGCCCGCAGAAAGGGAGGTACCGGCAGTTCTGGCAGTTCGGGTCGGAACTGATCGGTGCGGATACAGCGGCCGCTGACGCGGAAGTCATCCTCCTTGCCCGGGATATCCTTTCATCAGCCGGGGTAAAGTTCGAGCTGCATGTCGGGCATCTCTCGTTCATGCGCAGCCTTCTCCGGGACCTCGAACCTGCAGACCAGCGCAGGGTCCGGGCGTTCCTTGACAAGGACGAATTCGAACCGCTCGCCGAGTTCCTTGCAGGGCTCGGGAAAGAGGAACTCTTCGGAATCCTGAAAGCCCTCGTGAACTGCCGTTCCCTCCCGGAAGCATTTGCGCTTGCCGGGGATATCCCGGAACGGGCGAGGATCGAAGAGACGTTTGCGCTTCTTGATGCAGCGGGAATTCCCTATCTCCTGGACCCGGGAATTGCCCGGGGCCTGGACTATTATACCGGGATTGTTTTCGAGGCATTTGCAGAAGGACTTGGCGCCGAGAACCAGATCATGGGCGGCGGCACCTACCGGCTTGCCCATCTTTTCGGCGGGGACGATGTCCCGTCCTGCGGGTTTGCCATCGGGTTCGACCGGGTAATGGTTGCCCTTGGGGATATACAGCCGCCGAAGGAATGCGTGGTTGCAATCTGCTGCACGGATGAAGGGCGGACGCGGGCGTTCGAGGTTGCCCGTGAGTTCCGCAGGGCCGGTATCCGGACCGAGATGAACCTCATGAACCGAGGGCTTGGCGCCCAGCTGACCCATGCCGCAAAAGGGGCTTCGTTTGCCGTGGTCATCGGAAAACGGGAAGCAGAATCCGGGACAGTCATGCTCAAGGATCTTGCAACCGGTGTCCAGCGGGAACTTCCGCTCATGGAAGCGGTGCATGAAGTAACCGGTGAGAAGCCGGCATGTTCGGCTTAGGAACCTGTTCCGGCCGGGACAGCACCGGACCGGAAAGAGAAAACCATTGAAAACAGGAAGAGCAGGGTGATATCGTTTGGTTCTCGCTGACGAACTCGCAAAAAAACAGCGCAGTATCAGCGTTGCGGAATTTTTTGAGAAGAACAAGCACCTCCTTGGTTTCGATTCCCCGACCCGGGGCGTCATCACCACCATCAAGGAAGCGGTGGATAATGCACTCGACGCATGCGAGGAAGCGGAAGTTCTTCCGGATATTTATCTTGCGATTAAAAAGGTCGGGCAGGATACCTTCCGGATCACGGTCGAGGACAACGGTCCTGGCATTGTCCCCGCACAGATCCCGTACGTCTTCGGGAAACTCCTGTACGGCTCCCGGTTCCACCAGATCCGGCAGAGCAGGGGCCAGCAGGGTATCGGGATTTCAGCGGCGGTCCTCTACGCCCAGCTGACCACCGGCCTCCCGACGACCGTCATCTCCCGGACGAGCGCAAAGGAAAAAGCCCACCGGTTCCTGATCCAGATAAAAATCGAGACGAACGAACCGGAAATCGTCTCCCACGAGGAGATTGACTGGGACCGGACGCACGGGACCCGGATCACGATAGAGTTCAAGAGTTCCCTTTCCGCAAAGAAGAAACTCCTCGAATACCTGAAGTACACCTCGGTCGTCAACCCCCATGCACGGATCCTGGTCGAGATGGACGAGGATTCCTTCACGTTCGAGCGGGTCTGCCAGGAGCCGATTGCCTGCCCGAAAGCAATCCAGCCCCACCCGCACGGGATCGAGCTCGGGCAGTTTAAAAGGATGGTCGAGGGCAGCACCGAGAAACTCGGGGATTTCCTGGTGAACGGTTTCAGCCGGGTCGGGAAGAAGACCGCTGAGGAAATGTGCGGGAAAGCCGGGCTGAAACTTACGGCCCAGGTCGGGAAGCTGACCCCGGACGAGGTGAAGCGGCTTCTCGAGGCGATGCAGTCGGTCCACGTCCCGGCACCCCCGACCACGGAATGCCTTTCCCCTATCGGGGAAGAACTGCTTCGCCAGGGCCTTGACAAGGAATTCCAGATGGATTTCGTGAAGGCCCGGAGCAGGCAGAGTTCGGTCTTCGGCGGCCACCCTTTTGTTGTCGAGGCAGCCATCGGGTACGGTGGGAAACTCCCGGAAGAGGGAACGGGACTCCTCCTGCGGTTTGCAAACCGGGTGCCGCTCATGTACCAGCAGGGAGCCTGCGCGATAACCCAGTGCATCACGAACGTGAACTGGAAATCCTACAGCCTCTCCCAGCAGGGACTCCCGATGGGTCCCGTCCTGATCCTCGTCCACGTCGCATCAACGAACGTCCCCTTCACGAGCGAGAGCAAGGATGCTATCGCTTCAATTCCCGAAATCGAGAAGGAGATCGTTCTCGTCCTCCAGGATCTTGGGCGGGAACTCAAGACCTTCCTCTCCAGGAGGGACCGGAACCGGCTGCAGGAAGACCGGGCACGGGCCGTGTGTGCGGTTATCCCGGAGATTGCAGAGAAGGTTGCCGATATTGTGGAAAAACCGGTTCCCGATGTCTCACCTATTGAAGGAAAACTGATGCGCAAGCTGATTGCAAAGCGCCAGACCAAGGACGGCATGGTCCGCATCGAGGTGAACAATTACACGAGCGCCGAGATTCCAGTCCAGGCGTACGATATCTCGCACGACAGTGCGGAGACTGCGGACCGGAAACCGGACTTCGTGAGCGAACTCGACGGGGAGTACACGAAGGTCTGGCAGTTTGTACTGGGGCCGGGTGACGGATGGTCGGTCACGTACCCGGGAAAAGGCGGCGGGACGCTCGATATACGGGGACCGCCCGAGGACAAGAAACTGGTGGTGGATCGGGATGTCTAAGGAAGAGCTGGAACGCCAGGCGATGGAGCGCCTGCTGAAGATTGCGGGTGCCTGGTACGACCAGATGACGGGCGGGGATATCCCGTCCATTGCACTGCCCACGAGGACCAAGTACAATATCGAGTACGACGATTCGAGCGAGGTCTGGAAATACGGGGACAAGGAGAGTATGCGCACCGCGGCCTCGGCAAAGAGCGCTACCCACATTCTCAAGATGGCGTACGTGATCGGGTTCATCAAACAGCAGCTGATCGAGAACCGGTCTTCCACCCTGAGAGAAATGTATTACATCTCGGAGGGATGGAAGCGGGCGAAGTTCGGGGCCCAGGACGAGAGCAACTTCCTTATTGAAGATCTTGAAATCCTCTCGGAAGTACCCCGGGAAGGCTTCCACCTCCACCCTGAAGAGAACGGGGCCTCCATCTACGGGCCGATGCGGATACGCGAGGAGACCCGGCGGGGAATGAAAACGCTTCACTGCCAGGACGATGTGGGGCAGGCCGGCTATACCATCCCGAACAATGTCGAGAATATCGAACTCGTGGATCACGATGCAAAGTTCGTTGTCGCAATCGAGACCGGTGGGATGTACGATCGTCTTATCGAGAACGGGTTTGACGAGGAGTTCCATTCCATCCTTGTCCACCTGAAGGGACAACCGGCCCGGTCCACCCGGCGGATGCTCAATAAGATCAGTATGGCATGGGATCTGCCGATACTCGTCTTTACCGATGGCGACCCCTGGTCGTACCGCATTTACGCATCGGTTGCGTACGGCGCCATCAAGAGTGCCCATATGTCGGAAATCCTTGCAACTCCCAGGGCGCAGTTCCTTGGCCTGCAGCCGAGCGATATCCGGGACTACAACCTGCCGTCCGATCACCTGAGCGACAAGGATATCGAGGCCCTGAACTCAGAACTCAGCGATCCCAGGTTTGCGACCGATTACTGGAAGAAACAGATCAACCTGCAGCTCTCGATGAAGCTCAAGTCGGAACAGCAGGCGTTTGCAGCCCGGGGGCTGGATTTTGTGACGAAGGAGTACCTGCCGAACCGGCTCTCGGAGATGGGGATAATCTGACACATATTTTCCTATTTAGTCTTTTCTCTCAAAGATATATTAACCGCCGGAATGAAAGTATTATGGAATGAAGATTTGTTTTTTGGGGGATATCCGATCCATCCATACGAAGCGATGGGTAGAGTTTTTTGCCAAAAACCATGAAGCACACCTGATTACTTTTGATTATCCGGAAGACGAAAGCCGGGTCAGGGAAAGCGAGGATTTTTTCCAGAAAATCGGTGTTACTGTCCATAAAGTCAGGAAGTCGTTCCCATTTCTGCCTTTTTCACCGCTGCAGGCTCGATCCATTGTCCGATCAATAAAGCCGGATATCATTCACGCCCATTTTGTCACCCAGTACGGTTTTTTCGGGACCGTCAGCGGAGTGCACCCGTTCGTGATTACTGCCTGGGGCGATGATGTCCTGATACATCCTGCAAGGTCCCGGTTGTATCATTTCATGGTCACGCATTCCCTGAAGAAAGCCGATCTCATTACCTGTGACGGCGAAAATACCACAAATGCCATGATTGACCTGGGTGTCGATAAATCCCGTATCCGGCGGGTGTACTTTGGCGTCGATACAAACAAATTCACTCCGTCAAAACGGGATCCGGCATTCTTCCCGCAGAAATTCGGATTTACCGATAACAAAATCGTAATCTACCTGAGAGGATTTGATCCGGTGTACGACACGGACACATTATTCAATGCAATTCCTCTCATACTCGGGAAAGTACCGACTGCAAAATTTTTACTTGCAGGCGGGGGAGAGCTTTTCGAATCGTACAAGCAGAAAGTGGCATCATCTGAATATAATGACGCCGTCACTTTTCTGGGAAGGGTTCCTAATGATGAGCTGCCGGTATACATCGCCTCTTCGGATATCTGCGTCTCAACCTCACTCTCTGACAGCGGAATTGCCGCAAGTTCTGCTGAGTCTATGGCAAGCGGAATACCGGTTGTATCAACCGATTGCGGGGACATCGACCTCTGGATCAAAGACGGGACGAATGGTTTCGTTATCCGGAAAAAAGATGAAAAAATGCTTGCAGAGAGGGTGATCACGTTATTGACTGACGATTCCCTCAGAGACTCTTTTAGGAAGAGATGCCGAGATGTTATTATGACCGGACAGGATTATTATACAGAAATGAGCAGGATGGAAAAATACTATACCGATCTGGTTGGAGGGAATAAGGAATGAAGATATTAATTACCGGAGGGGCTGGCTTTATCGGGAGCCATCTCTGCGACAAATACACGAAAGAGGGGCACAAGGTACTCTGCCTGGACAATTTCCTGAACGGGAATCTCATGAATGTCCGGCATCTTCTGGATTACCGTAATTTCAAGCTTATCAAAGGTGACATCCGGGATTATTCCTTCCTTGAAAATATCATGCGGGACGTGGATGTTGTCTTCCATCTCGCTGCCCAGATCCATGTTGACCGGTCTTACATTGAACCAAAACTGACGTATGATATCAACGTGATGGGAACCCAGAACGTCCTTGAAATAGCAAGAATCCATGATGCGAAGAAAGTAATCCACGCATCAACGAGTGAAGTATACGGGTCTGCACAATACGTTCCAATCGATGAAAAACATCCCCTGAACGCACCCCACCCCTATGGTGCAAGCAAGACTGCAGCAGACCGGATGTGTCATGCCTATAAGCAGACCTATGGCATGAATATCGCAATCCTGCGTTTTTTCAACATATTCGGCCCGCGTCAGAAAGACCTCGGATATGGCGGGGTTATCTCCATTTTCACCCGGCGTGTTATGAGCAACGTCCCCCCGATAATTTTCGGTGACGGCAGCCAGAGACGGGATTATACCTATATCAAGGACGTCGTCAGGGCATACGATCTTGTCCTGAATTATGAGAAGGATCTTCCGGAGCCGATAAACTTCGGGACCGGGAAAGAAGTGACTATCCGTGATCTTGCGGACCGGATAATCGACCTTGCCGGGAAAAAAGGAGAATTAAGTCCCGTTTTCGTAGATCCCCGGATTGGCGAAGTCAACCGCCTGATATGCAATGCCTCAAAAGCAAAGGAGATTCTCGGGTGGGTGCCTGAATACACCATTGACGAGGGTCTGAAAGAGTATATCGGATGGTACCGGCAGTATGGGTTTGAGGAGAGGATCAAGATTGAATAATCTTAATCCGGCTGATTCTCCGGATTCTTTTCCAATTTCAAAAAATACCCTTCTCGGTTTTTTCTCTACGATGTTTCTCATCCGCAGCGTGGAAGATCGGATAGTAAATCTTATCGGTGTCTGTGATCGTTTCTTGATATATCTGTAAATGTTCCCTCTCGCAGGAACGCAGATATATTGCTTATCGTAGTATTCTCCGCTTCCGTCAGGGAAATACCCCCGGAACTTCCCCGGCTTGCTGCCGGGAGCCTCGTTCTTCCGGAAGATGCCGGGGAAATTCTGTCGTGATCGAACGAGATGCGGGTGACATGGCCAACCGGCAGGGAGACCGTCTGGTTGGTTCCGTTGGATTCTATCGAGAGAGAAACATATTTCTCGCCTTCCGCTTCAAATTTTGTCGGATATTTATCCCAGAGTGCCTGTACCGAATCCCGCATGTCTTCTTTTTCGGAGTCGGATAGCGAAGATTCGTTGATATCGTCCATCAGGGACTGCTTTCCGGCTGGGTCATGGGCAAGAACGATCCAGTCCGGTGTCGCATTCATGATTTCCGGATCGACTTCGATCAGTTCGATGTCGGTGTGAAGGCCAGTCATGTCCATCTCGGGAACTTCGTTGTATCCGGCAGGATCTGTCCCGGTTCCGGCTGGTGTATTGGGTTCAACTGCTGAAACACCGGTAACCAGCATCAGAAGAAGAGAAATACACCCAAGATAATAGAGTGTTTTTGAAGCGGGTTTCCCAATACTGGGTTGTGAATTGGGGAAATGATTTTTCATTCCCATCACCCGAACATCTTATCGAATACCGTGTCAAATGCCCGGTCATATTCCCCGACTACGACATATCCGCCATCGTGTGTCTGGATAACCCGTTTTATGTTGCTGATTTTGATTTTTAGGAGTTGTTTTTCCCATGCTATTGTCCCATCCGGATTCAGCTTTACTGCCATCCCGGCTCCTTCAGGTACCCTTCCCGGAACCCACACGGTATAACTTCCGTTTCTTCCGAGTCCGGATGTAAAGTATCCCCCATCCCGGGTACGGGTGACGACACTGCTGGCATTCTTCAGGATCGGGTTCTCCGCACCAGTTCCGTTGGATGAATCATTAATCGAGGGTGTTTGTGTAACCGCAGGAGTCAGATTAGCGGTTAATTGAATGGTTGTACTGGTAGCAGAGATATTACCGGTAAAGGTTCCATTCCGGTCAAAGGTAGCAATGGTATTTCCGATTACCCGGAATCCCCCATCCGGCATAGATTCAATTGAGGGAACGTCAATTCCGGTGTGATAGCCATCATTAAGCCGGGTACCATTGGGATCGAAACGATAGATGGTTCCCTCCCAGGTAGTTGTGACAATTGTATGATCCTGAGTTTCATTAATCGCATAAATCCCCGATCCATACCCATAAAATATAAAAGTACAATTCCAGAGAAGATCTCCTTGAGAAGATAGTTTTATCAACCAAGGGTAATGATTCCAACCAAATCCTCCGATATATACCGAACCATCTGAACCCTCAAAGACACTCGATGCAATATCGTAGGAATCTCCGGAATCCAGAACCTTTGACCAGGAAACATCCCCGTTTGGGGTGAGTTTTACGACAACAATATCGGTTTTCTGTTCGTAATCTCCCATGCACCCGGCAAAAAAAATACTAATCCCCAGAAAAAGAATTACAGAAAAAAACAGGTACTTTCGTATCACGGTTTCACCAATAATCATTGAAATAATATTTTATTTCGTAAAAAATTGTTGTTTTATTCTGAACCGGCATGCTTCAGCGGATATTATAGTTAAGATTTGATATGAATTTATTTCCTGTATTTTTTGGCATCCACTCAAATATTCCAGGACAGGGGTTACAGGGTTTCAGTACATCATTGCGAGGAGAGGCGGCCGTGCTCGTCCGGGGTATTCCCCATTCCCACCCGGTGTCTGTATGGGGGGAGTGCCTGCCCCGAACGTACGTGGCACCCCCCTGCCCGGCCCTGAGGTGGGTCCCCCCTCCCGGATCCTGCAGACCCCTTACCCCCGCACGCGACCGGTTCAAAAATTTTGAGAGGGGGGTCCCTGTCCGGGCAAAGAGTGGGGGTACCCCCCCATTTTTCCAAAACAGAAAAACTGCTTTCTGTCGGAGTTCCAGAGGAAATACCAGATCTTCACCTGAGTTTTTCCGGGCGGGTGAAGGGGGGCAGGGGGGGGTCGCATGATTTTTGGTGCGACCCCCTGAGGGGTCCGGAAGGTCACGGACTTTTTGGACCGGGGGATCCCCCGCCCAAGGCTCGCGGGCCGAAAGGGGTAATCCCCTGTTGCGGATGATGGTGGGGGATGGAGTTCTTCAATTGCTTTGGTGCATTCGGGCCTCAGCGGATCGTTGTGAGGAGAGGCGGCCATGCTCGTTCCTCCGCCCGGCCGCTGAACGAATCCCCGACGTACACCGGAAATTCGCGAATTTATTCGCTATTCCCTCTAACAGGTAATTCCCGAATGATCCGAAAGGAGGGTCTTCACCCGGGGATAGCAGTACAACCATCCCCCCAGTCCCCGATGTTCTGTCTTGTCCTCATCACGATCTGCACATCCGCTGCAAGATCTTTCCTTGGCTGTTTCCACTACTATGCGGTTGGCCTGCCTGATAAGGCGAATATACCGGCGCCAACCAATAATCTCTGTCCAGACTCCATGTCTTTAGTCACGCGTGCAAAGTACGGTGAAACCCAGTGTTATCAATGCATAGGCTGGGGAGAAGCCGCACACAGGTGTGAGATCTCCGGTAAGAAAACGATGCAGATCTGTACATCTCCATATACCGAGACCTGCCAGGATATTGGGAGCGGCCTGAAGTACTGTTTGTGATCGCCATCACGGATTACCCCGCAAATCTCTTTTCGTATCCAACTCCCGGGAGGGGCCATCAATCATTTTTTTGTTGGGGAATCCCGATATATGACGCATGGACTTTTTCATTCTCGGGATTATCGCGACAGCGGAATGCAGGATTCTTATTTCACCTTTTTGGTCCGTATCTGGATGTTGTTTATCGCGTAGATCGACTGGAATTTGAAGACAATTTCTTGGGACTGCTGAACTGTCTGCGATACCAGTTGTTCAAGGGTATTGAATAAATCCTGCTTTTTGAGAAGAGATAGACAAAAAGGAAGACGATAGGCTCTATCCGAAACCAGGGTACAAACGCTGCAAAGAGTGTCCTGGCATCTACTGGGATGAGATAGTACATTTTAATTATCCTAGCAGGTTCCCTTTCGGATTCTCCAAGCGATACGAAGAAGTTTCTCTGCTTCTTTTCATAGCATGTGATTATTTCTGTTATATCCTGTTCGAAGTCAAAAGGAAATATCTGCCTACAACCATTTCTTCCTTGATCCGGTCCTCCTCACTCCCGTACAATCACCGACGCATTCTCATCAAACGGGTTGGTCCGCACCGAGAGCGAGAAGAGGTACGGGTACACCTTTTTGAGGTGATGCATATAGAGGAGCCATTCCAGGACGAGGAGCCGGTACACCCGGTTCAAATCCCCGGACAAGTGATCCCGGTCGCTCTCGGGAAGGCTGGAAAAACCGCCATTCTTCACCCGCTGGTCCAGCTCTTCCAGCAGGTGGAAGAGGGCCTGCAGCAGGGAACTGAATGTCTCGTGCTCGAGCATCGTCGGGTTCTGGAGAAGGGCGAGAAGAAGTCCCTTTTTCTCTGACAAAAATGTGTAGAGTCCGGGAAGGTCGATGTTCCTGCTGTTCAGGCCGTACCGGAACTGCGCCATCTCTTTTGATGCCTGCACAAAATCCTGGTCAGACCAGTCTGACGACGGAATCAGGTGCTTTTGAAAGGCAGAGATAGTAGTATCCGTGCGGGAAAAACGCCGGATTAATTCTGTTCCTGTCTCGCTGAAGAATACCCCTATGGTCATATTCAGTTTCCGGATCCTGGCCTTTCGCTCCTGCTCCTCGATGATCCCCTCGATGGAATTTGCAGCAATCCCTATAAAGCAGCCCACCCCGGCGAGAATAATTACCATAACCAGGATTTTCCCGGCAACCGTCACGGGATGGAGATCCCCGTAACCTACCGTTGCAATCGTTACAATCAGGAAATAGACCGCATCAAGAGGACTGAACCCTTCGATCAGGATTAGTCCTGCAATACCGAAAACAAGAACAGCAAGGAATATCGTGAGATAAATCCGCATCCGGTAGGGAATTCCCATACTGCATTCTTCCCCCAATGAGCCAATAAAGGAATCGTACCGTCGCCGGTCCGGAAAAGGCCGCCGCAGGAGAATATCTTCCTCTACCGGACTCTTTTTAAAGTCGACTGCTCAATACTCGAACAAAAGCACTCGAATGCCCGGGATGCGCTGCATCCGTCCGGGTTATTTATCTCAAGGTGGAAACAATGGCAGAATTTGTCAACCCATTCAGCGGAAAAGTTCCGGATCGTATGCTCACGAAGGAAGAACTTCTTCGGGCTATACGCCTGGACCTCGCAGCGGAACAGGAAGCTGTACATACGTACCTCGCCCATGCGGACGCGACCGATGATCCCCTCGCAAAGGCGGTTTTTATCGATATCGCCAATGAAGAGCGGACCCATGCCGGCGAGTTTGCCCGGCTCCTTGCGATCCTGACCGATGAGGATCAATACACAGCAAAAGGAGCCCTGGAAGTAAACGAGCTTGCAGCCCAGCTGGCAGCTTCTGCGGGAACCGCTGTACCGGAAGATGAGAAGACCACAGTCGGATCACTGAAAAAGTAAAAAGAGGTGTGAAAAATGGAGAACAAGTATCTTGGACGGGATGACGCTCCATTCGGGGCGGAAACGTGGAACCTGCTGGACAACATGATGGTGGGAGTTGCAAAGAGCTCTCTTTCCGGGCGGAAAATTCTCCCTCTGGAAGGCCCCTTCGGCTTTGGATTGAAGGGAGTCCCCCTCAATGACACGCAGGGAAAGGACGGGGTAGCAAAATCCGGGTTTATCCCGGTGCAGGCACTCACCGTGCCATTCACCCTCGGGAAACGTGACCTTGCTGCCTTTGAACGGGATCACCTCCCGGTGAGTCTCAATGATGTTGCGCTTGCGGTCATGGACATCGCTGCAAAAGAAGACAGCATCATCTTCAGCGGCAGCCAGGGTGCACCGGGACTCCTCAATGCATCCGGGTCTTCCAGCCTGACCCTGTCCAAGTGGGACAAGATAGGTACAGCTGCCGACCAGGTTATCGAAGGCGTCACAAAACTCGATGAGGCTGGATTCCACGGGCCGTACACCATGGCGCTTTCCCCTGCCCAGTACAACCTGCTCCTGCGCCGGTATCCCCAGGGTGAGGGAACCGAGCTTGAGCACATAGAATCGATTGTCACCGGAGGAATCGTAAAGGCGCCTTCGCTCAAGAAGGGGGGAGTTCTCCTTGCGGCGGACCGGGCGGTTGCAACTATTGTCCTTGGCCAGGACATGAAGATCGGGTACAGCGGGCCCACCGATGACTGCCTGAACTTCTACGTGAGCGAGAGTCTTGCGCTCATCATTAATATTCCACAAGCCGTCTGTGTGCTGAAATAAGGGAATTTAGTTTCCTTTTCGGTTTTTCCTTTTTTTCTTCCCGGTATGGTCCGGATACCGGATTTCCACCCGGCGATTTCAGGCACCGTCCTAAAAATGAGATCCCTACGGGATCGTTCTGTTGCATGAAGATACTGCTTCCTTGGGACACAACAAAAATTAAAAAACCGGGGGGATCAGAAGAACCCGGTAATTCCTGTCCACATGTTGTGGACACCTGCGGAGATAACCGTGACCGGATCGATCCCAAGCACCGGGAATACGAAGATGAAATAGAGGACCGTCCCAATCAGGCTCCCGAGATTCGCAAGCGCTGCGACAAGGACGACCTTGAAGAGCGGAATATGGATCATTTCTGTAAGGGACTCTGATTCGTAGATCTTCCGGAAGTCAGATACCGGGGGTTTTCGGACTTTTGCCTCGACAAAAGCCCCGATCCAGCCGGCATGGAGCAGGGGATTTAACGAGGTCATCCAGGCGACACAGAAACAGGTCAGTGCCGAATACGGGTGTCCTCCTGCAAGAAGCGTTCCTGCTGCTGCAAGCACCCCGTGGATTATTACCCAGAAGAGGAATGCGTACAAGAGAACGTTCAGGCCGACTCCTGAGAATGCTATCGCTGCCAGGAGGAAGACAAAGAGTGCAGTCACGGCAAACCCGAATATGGTTCCCCAGGGGATTTTCCGGGGTTCGCGGGTAAGGGATTCCACCGTGGGAAGGGTCTCCGGCTTTTCAAGATACCGGGAGATCCCCTGGCGGTGCCCGGCACCAACGACGGCAAGGATCTTCCGGTCGTTCTGCGCCTGCGTGAGCCGGATAAGGTTGTGCGCAATATATGCATCCCGCTCATCGATCAGGGCATGGGCCCCCTGCGGGGAGAACTTCCTGAATTCCTCCATGACAACATCGATCATGTCCTGGTTTTTCAGTTCCTCGATATCGACCGCCTCGACACTATCCACTTCGGCGATGGAGAGGATCAGGGCATACATCATCTTGAGTTTCCCGATAAACCCGAGTGACTGCCAGAACCGGATAAGCGTCACCCGGATGTCGCGGTCTACGAGTTCAATCGGAATTCCCCGGGCCTCGGCTTCGCTGATTGCAGCCTTCATATCAGCGCCGGGTTCAACGCCGACATCGAATCCGATCCTGCGCTGGAGGTACGCAAGAAGCCACTGGACCAGGAGCTGGTTGAAGTTTTTCACCTCCAGTACATCGGATACCGTAGGATCCTTTGCGAGCCGCTTCATTGCGGAGTACCGGGCCATATCGAGTTCTATCGCGACAACATCGGGATGGAACTCCTCTATTGCGGCCTGGACTTCCTCAATGCTTTTTGCCGAGACGTGAGCTGTCCCGACAATCCTAATCTCGGACATCAGTGTCTCAGTACTTTAACCTGATAGGTTTTAATAGGGAGCGTACCTGCCCGGCTCCGATCCTGTACTGCCATCGTCCCGGGGATATTTTTAGGACTATCGCACAGTCTCACCTATTTTATACTCTGAACGTGAATACCTGATTAACCGGATAATGAGTAACCTGCAGATATACTTCTCATTTCAGGACGGGAATCGACATGGCACTTTTATTGAATGCTGGAATCGGGCTGTTTCAGTTATTTTTATCGGTTATCCTCGCAGTCCTGGCATTATACATAGCGTTCACGGTTTTCCACAGGATTACCCGGAATATCAACGAGATCCAGGAGCTTGCGAAGGGAAATATCGCTCTGGGGATTCTCATTGCCACGCTCTTCATTGCGGTAGGACTTGTCGTCCAGTCAGGTGTCCAGGGAGTAGTCCTCGGGCTCGGGCAGGCTTCTTCAGATGGACTCTTCACCCAGGATGGAGCAATCGACATCATAATGACTATCGTCCAGCTGATCCTGGGGGTTGTCCTTGCAATAGGCAGTATCTACTTGGCCCTGAGAATATTTGATCGCGTTACCGGGAAAACCGGAGAATTCGAAGAAATCAAAAAGGGAAACCTTGCGATGGCAATCGTTCTGTCCGGGATGATATTTGCAATTGCAGTCATCATCCACTCCGGAATTATCGGGATTACAGCGGCACTCCGGTAACCGTGAAAACCAGGTCTTCCGGACTCATTCTTTTTCCAGGAAACGGATAATTTCCTGGATATCCGGGAGATTGTGGACCGGGTAAATTTTCACAAAGATAACATTCTGTTTCTCATCGAGAATGATATTGGTCCGCTCCGAAAAGCCGTTCGCTTCCCGGAAAATCCCGAATAATTGGGCAACCGCTCCATGGGGCCAGAAATCTGCAAGAATCCGGGTTTTCCTGACCCCTATTGCATCAGCCCAGGCGCGTTTGCAGGGAACGGAATCCACGCTGATTCCCACGGCAAGGGTATTTTTGGCAGCAAAAACCTCCCGGTTTTCTTCCAGGGACTGCATCTGTGCTGCGCAGACCGGTGTCCATGCAAGCGGGTGAAAGGATAAGAGGATCCGCGATTCCCCGTGCTCAAGAAGATCGAATGTCCTGTCATCCTGGTCTTTCAGGGAGAAGTTCGGGGCTGGATCTCCCACCCGGATTCGTTGCGGCTGCGTCATGATTCCACTCACGAGACTCACTCTTCCGGGGGATAAGGTTTACCTGCCATTGAATTACCGGGCATTGCCTGTACAATCCTTTTCCCGGATTCTGGTTTTTGATACTGTGCGTGCCATTGCCGAAAAACAGATTTTCCGGATGGGTTCTCCCCGGGAAGTCCGCATTACTCCCAATTTTTTGAGGTGGCGCAATACCCCCGCCCGCATTTCTCATAATACTGCTGGTGGTATTCTTCCGCCCGCCAGAATTCAGGGGCCGGGACAATTTCGGTCACGATCTCCCGGCCACGGTATTTCCCGGACGATGCGATTCTCTCCCGGGAGGATTCGGCAATCTCCTTCTGTTCAGGAGTATGGTAAAAAATCGCGGACCGGTAATTGGTCCCGATATCCGGACCCTGCCGGTTTTTCTGGGTCGGATCATGGATATTCCAGAACACGTCCAGCAGTTTTTCATAGGATACAACAGCAGGATCAAAAAGAACCTCGACCGCTTCAGCATGACCGGTTTTTCCGGAGCATACCTGTTCATAGGCAGGTTCGGGAACAGTCCCCCCGGTGTACCCGACTGCAGTCTCAATGACACCTTCAATCCTGCGAAAAGCCGCCTCCACTCCCCAGAAACAACCTGATGCGAAGGTAGCTTTCTCATAACGGGCTTTGGGATCCATACCAGAAATACTTATTATGATCTGATTGAGGTTACGTTCGGAGCACAGGTGCCCGTACTGGTGGGACGTCATCCGGTAAGCCGAAAAACCGCAGGCCCGCTCCCCCTTTATCCGGCCGTGATTTCAGTTCGGATGCCTCGTCCTGGTATCCGGATCTTCTTCTGACAGAATGGCTTCCAGGAAATGCTGATCCATCATCTTCGAGTGCAGGATCGCTCCCTTATTCGAAGTGTTCAGGGCGGAGACGTGAGGAGTATCTATCGGAAAGACAGAGAGAAGCTCACGGTCGTCGACAATAAGACTCAGCATATTTTCGGATTTTATAAATTTCTGGATCTCTTTTTTATCCTCTTCCGAACAGGGGGCGAATTTCCGTATTTTTTCCAGGGAAATAACAAGGATCTTCTGTTTCTTTCCGTGGCATCTCTTTCTGATATTCCCCCCCAGGTCCGGATTTTCTGAGAGTATCGCGAGGCGAAGCTCCACATTGGGAAATTTCAGGTTGTCAAGGGCCCCCAGGTAGCGCTCCCCCATCACGCATTCGATATCTTTCCTCGCATGGCTGAACATGTCCCGGATCTTATACTCGATATTTGCATCGCCGTAAATTGTCCACATGGCATCTGATCGCGGCGATTCGGATTTTGTTTTTTCAAGTAATTTGAGTTCCTTTTGCGCATCTTTGGCAGCTTTCGTATGGCTGTCGAGCAGGATCTGGATGGCGATTTCGGGTGAGACCGGGCTGTACATTGCAGGACGGGAGGTTCGCTTGACTGCAAGGCCGATCTCTTCCAGGCGATCCAGTGCTTCATAAACGCTTGGCTTTGCGATGGAGAGATATTCCACAAGCTCTTTTACTTCCGCGCTTTCAAAAAGTACAAGTGATGCATAGGTTCTCGCTTCGTATTTGGTGAGACCTAATTTATTGAGCGACTGTATGAGGGAGGGAGAAATACTATCCATGGAAACAATACCCGGTTTCTTCGTTACAATAAACTACGAACATCCATAAAAAGGTATGTCAAATATGAGTTACATTTATCATTTGTGCGAGAGAATTGAGTGAGAGCGTAGTAAAAAAACAAACTACAATCTGGAGTTTTAGTGCATGTTCAAGACCGGAGTCCCGTTCAAAAACAACCGGGAAAAAAGTATCATGACAACCAGGAAACACGTAGTACTATCCGGGGTTTTTCTCTGGATTGCACTGGTTTTTATTTGCGCCTGCATTGTGCCTGCGGGTGCTCTTACGACGGAAGAGTCCAGTGCTGCCGCAGCAAGGGTATATGTAAAAGACGCAACCTGGGATCCGGCAGTCTTCTTCCCCGGAGATACCGGAACGGTATCGTTCAATGTTACCAACGGGAACTCCATGAATACGACAACCGGGGTTATTGTCAACCATGCCTCCATCCGGGCCGATGACTTCCAGATCACCGGTGGAAAATATGATTCGTCTACAAACATCGGTCCCGGCCAGACCCGGATCTTTTCATTCAGTGTAACTTCACCGGCCGTCGAAGGGACCTATTACCCCATATTTTCGCTGGGGTATGTAGGAGCTGACAGTCTTTGGTATACTTCTATGGTTCAGGTCGATGCGTCTCCCCTGGAAGTGACCCTCAAGAGTCAGCCGGATACCTATGCCAGGGACCGGAAAGACACCCTGAATGTCGCCATCTCCAACCCGCGTAAGAATACCGTGAAAAATGTCATTCTTTCGGTAACCGGCGATGGAGCAGTGATGAACCCGGAAAAATCGTTCCTTGGATCAATCGGATCAGGCCAGACGGTGACTTCGAATTTCACCGTCACTCCGTCAAAGGAAACAACCCTGCTGCTGAACGTCACCTATGATAACGGGGATAATTCGCATTCCGTCTCAACCCAGGTTCCGATAATCTTTAATGAGGACAAGAAACTTGCAACCCCCGTTGCCAGCAATATAAAAGTCAAGTATACCGCCGGGGTATACGATGTTACCGGTGACGTAACAAATGCCGGGCTCTCCAATGCAAATGCAGTTACGGTAACAACGGGAGATCCGGGAATCCCTGCAAACCCGTACCAGACTTACGTGGTCGGGACGCTCAAACCCGATGATTTTTCCAGTTTTGAAGTGACATTCACCGCACCCCCGGGTACAAAAACCATCCCCCTCATTGTAACCTACAAGGATACCGACGGGAACGTCTTCACGTCCAGTTCGAATGTCGACATCTCGGGCCTCGAACCGTTGACAAAGGAATCCGGTTCTGATGGCGTTCTCTTCACCGGGATCGGCCTTGTAATTGTTGTGGCACTCGGTATTGGCGGATTCCTGTATTACCGGAAGAGAAAAGCGCAGGCATGAGGTGAATATTGCCTCCGGTAATTCGGTTTGAAGACGTGGTGAAGATATACCCCTTAAAAGCAGGGGATGTCCTTGCCCTCGATCACCTCTCATTTGAAGTGGATCCCGGGGAGTTTGTCTCTATCATGGGTCCCTCGGGATCGGGTAAGTCCACCTGCCTGACCCTGATGGGGTGCCTGGATACTCCTACCTCCGGGAACATCTATATCAGCGGGATTGCGACCCGGAATATGTCTGACGATGACCTGACCGGCCTGAGAAGGGACCGGATTGGATTTATCTTCCAGTACTTCAATCTCTTCCCGCTCCTGAACGTAATCGAGAATGTGACATTCCCCCAGGTGCTGAAAAAAGGGCATTCTGTGGACACGAAAAAAGCATATGAGGTCCTTGCCGCCGTGGATTTGCCCGAGAAACTTTTCTCCCATAACCCCACCGAATTATCCGGGGGGCAGCAGCAGCGTGTCGCTATTGCCCGGGCACTCATCAATGAACCGGATATCCTTCTCTGCGACGAGCCGACCGGAAACCTTGATTCCAAAACCGGTGCCGGCATCATGGAACTCATGAGAAACCTGCACAAGGATGGAAAGACCATCATCATGGTCACGCATGACCCGAACATTGCATCGTACACGAAGAGGACTATCCGGATCGTGGACGGGAGGATTGCAGCATGATCTTTCTCGAATTTGCAAAACGCAATATCAGGATCCATATGCTGCGATCCGCCCTTGCTATGCTGGGGATCATAATCGGGGTCGTAGCTATTGCTTCAATGGGGATACTCGGGAATTCGATGGTTCTTACTATCCAGGAGAGCCTGTCATCCGTCGGGAATTCGGTAATTATCTACCCGAACAGCGGCAGCAGCGGGGGATTCCATGGCAGCAGCAGCGGAAGTTCCGGCACGCTGAAGATTTCCGAGATCCAGTACAAGGAAATCGAGAGGATCGCTGCCCCAAGCATTACCATACCGGTGCTGTCAGGGTCTGACCGTATGAAATTCGGGTCGGAAACGACCGCAGCCACGATATACGGGCTGAAGCAGGACGACATCCAGGAAATGCTTCCTGCATCAGATCTCCTGGAGGGAACTTATCCCAAGGGAACCTCCGGAAGTTGCCTTGTGGGCTACAAACTGGCGGAAGACCAGAACCTGATCCTCGGAAGCCGTATCCAGGTCGGGGACAGTGGTTCGCACGGTACCCTCCGGGTCGTCGGAATCATCAAGGAGCGGGGGATGAGTTTTGACATCAGCACCGACAGTGCGGTTGTTGTTACGGAAGACTGGTTCAAAAATGCCTATGATCGCTCGGATTACGATGAGATAATTGTAAAAGTAAAGGAGGGCCAGTCGACTGCCGATGTAAAGGCGGCGATTGAAAAGAAATACAATAAACGGGACGACAAGGTATTCAGCGTCATCGACAGCCAGGCAACTCTCGCAAGCATCTACGAAACCTTCGGCACGGTCTCGACATTCGTAACGGCAATCGGGGGGATTGCGCTTCTCGTTGCAGGTATCTCCATCCTGAATATCATGATGATGTCCGTGACCGAGCGTACCCGGGAGATCGGGATTATGCGCAGTATCGGGGCAAAGAAAAAAGAGGTAATGAGCATGTTCCTCTATGAAGCTGCCATGCTGGGGGTTATCGGAAGCCTTGTCGGGGGCGCGCTCAGTGTCCTTGGCGGATATGCTATCAGTTCGATGATGCTGAAATCGACAAAATACCTCTTTGTCACCTCGAATATCGTGAGTATTACGTCGAGTATCGCATTTGGTATCGCGATCTGTATCATCTGCGGTATCATTCCTGCCTGGAAAGCTGCAAACCTGAGTCCTATTGAAGCGCTCAGGCACGAATAACTTTTTTTTAGTTCCTGTATGCCGGGAGCCGGATTCCGGTAAGTATCCCGGGTAAACCCGGATCTCATGGAGAGTTCCCGGTAAATGCCTGGATTTCTTTATCCCGTTCCAAGGTATTTTCCAAGGGACTCTTTCAGTTCCCGGTAGGTAACCGGCTTTTGCAGGAGACCAAGCCTGCTGTCGACAGAAGTATCGATCTTTTCCTCAATAAAGGGGAATGCCGTGAAAAAGAGAACCGGAATTTCCTTCAGTCCCAGTTCGCCCCGGAGCCGTGCCAGGAATTCCCAGCCATTTATCGGGGTCATCATAACGTCGAGGAGGATGATATCCGGAGTTTTTTCCTGAACGATGGCAAGAGCCCTGATCCCGTCGTCCACGGTCACATAATCATACCCCATCTTTTCGAGAAGGAGGGTCATCATTTCAAGAATTGCATGATCGTCATCAACTACCAGAACAGTGGGTTTCATTGAGGGCTCTCCTTGGGAATAATCAGGGAAAATGTACTCCCTTCCCCCACCGTGCTCCTGACCTGGATATCTCCCCCGTGGAGCTGGATATATTTTTTCGCTATCGAAAGGGAGAGTCCGATCCGCTCGTACTTCCGGGATAATTTTGCGGCGTCAGCAAGGTGGAACGGTTCGAATATATGGTTCAGGGACTTTTCATCGATTCCTATCCCGTTATCCATAATGCTGATGCTGTGCGCATCGCCTTCATCGTTATAGGTGACCAGGATTTTTCGCGGTGTTTTACTGTATTTCACCGCGTTTGAGATGATGCTGTCCATAACAACATACAGCCGGTCCATATCGGCCCGTATCAGGACATCCGGGGGAATCCGGTTTTCCAGTTCTCCCTGAAGCCGGTATCCCCCGGCTTCAACGACACTCGAAACGAGATTCGCTATGGAAAAATCTGAATACTGCAGACGGATTTTACCGGAATCAAGGATGGTGAGTTCGAGCATCTGGTTGACGATCTGCCGTTCCCGGTCCACATTCTTCAGGCAGAGCGCGATAATCCTCTGGGTCTCTTCGTTCAGGCCGAAACCTTCCGGATCCTGCATAAGAAGGTTCAGGTATCCCATGATCGGCTGGAGAGGAGTCCTGAGTTCATGAGCAACAGTCGTAACGATATCCCGGCGACGATCGAGATCCCCTCTGAGCGTTTCCTCCATAATGATTTGCTGGGTTACATCAACGAGGTTAATCATTTCCGCCTGTTCGCCCTGATCCTGGATCGAGGATACAAAAAGTTCCGCCCTGCGGATGTCTCCTGTCTTTCGCAGGATCTTTATTGAATCGGGGGTTGTCAGGAATTTCCCGGATTCCCACTTCTCCATGATTTCCGATATCTCATCCAGGTTATCCGGGTGAATGAGATCGCTGAATTTCTTATCCTTAAGTTCCTCAATACGGTATCCGGTGAGGCGGGAAAACGTCGGGTTCGCGTAATTGATAATTCCGTGATGGGTGATGATGATGCTGACCGGGGAATTATCAGCAAGCTGCCGGTATTTATGTTCGCTGCTCATCAGCGCCTGTTCCGCTTTTCTGCGTTCCGAGATATCACGCATGACGGCAACAATACGCAATATCTCCCCGTTTTCCGTAATCGGGATAAGCCGGGTCTCGGTATCTATCTCCCGCTCACCGAGACGGATGGTATCTGTTGATACGTGGACCTCGGGTGTTTTTTTGATATTTTCAAAACATTCGAGAAGCCAGTCTTTCATTTCAGGAGCAATTTCCCACGGGTTTTTTCCCAGGGGGTCATCACGATGTACGAACTGGTGGCACCACAGGTTGAATGTCCGGTTGGCATGAATAATCCGGTAATCCGGGTCTACAACAAAAATGGCATCCCCCATGGCATCCAGCGTCGTATTCTGGGAGGTCTCTGCATCCGACAGGGCGGACTCCACGCGTTTGCGCTCCCGGATATCAAAGGCAGTACAGGTAATCCCATCACCTCTCTCCCCTGTGCACGTGAGAAGAACCCAGACCGGATCGCCGTTTTTCGTTACGAAAATGGTTTCCGTGGGGGGCATGCAGTCGCCCCGGTCGATGTGCTGGAGGAATGCATGACAATCCGCATCCTGGTAAAAAAAATCCCGGAATGAAACCGTCTTTAATTCACCCGGCTCATAGCGGAGTAAATGTTCGAGGTAGGGGTTTGCATCGAGGATTGTCCGCCGGTCTCTATTAAGCAGGAGAATTCCCAGTTTTGCGTTCTCGAAAATTTCCCGGTATTTCTGCTCTTCGTTCCGTATCCGTGAGGAAAAAAGAGAGACAAGAGACGCAACGATGATGAATACAATTACCTGCCCGGTGATGAATACCAGGATATTGACATCCGGATAGAGTACAAAATATGATATCGTCTGATAGATGAGCCCGAGAGCTCCCGCAAGGAGAATTCCCCAGCGGGGATAGTAATACGCTGAATAAATAATCGGAATAAAGAAGATCTGCTGGTAAAAACTGAAAGGATCCCGTACAACCCCGATTGCAGCAATCAGGACGCAGGAAATGCTCAGCGCCGCTATTACCCAGTATCGTACCAGTTGCGTATGTTCGCTGAATCCCTCATGAGCATTGTAGCTGGACGGCATTCCCTCTCCGATGACTCTTTTTTAATTCTCGTAATATTTAAGTATTTCCAGTTGCGATCTCTCGAAAATTTACGGCATTGAGATAATTGGTATCCAATTATTGGATCCGGGACCCCGGGAACTTTTCATCCTTTGCAACGAAAAACACGGCAACACACAAAGACAATCCTATATTTCGTTGTAAACCCCACGGGTTCGCATGCGACCCTGGGTCATTGTGAATGCCGCTATGAGTGCCGACGGGAAGCTTTCCACCCGGGAGAGGCGCCAGGTTAAGATATCGGGACAGGACGATTTTATCCGGGTCGACCGGCTTAAAGCGTCCTGCGACGCGGTGATGGTCGGGATCGGGACGATCCTTGCAGATGACCCTTCCCTTACCGTGAAATCCCCGGATCTGATACAAGGGCGCACGGAGAGCGGGAAGGATGAACACCCTGTACGTATTGTTGTGGACAGTTCCGCACGCATCCCGGTTGTTGCCTCGATACTCAGGAAAGGGACGGGAAAACGGATTGTTGCCGTCGGGTCACGGGCACCGGAGGATAAGATACGGGAACTCGAATCCCTTGCGACGGTCATTCGCACGTCCGGTGACGCGGTTGATCTCCCCGCTCTCGTATCCGCCCTGGGGGAAATGGGAATCAAACGCCTTATGGTCGAAGGCGGGGGTACCCTCATCTGGTCGCTCTTCAGGTCAGGCCTCGTGGATGAAGTATCGGTTTTTGTGGGAAACTGTATTATCGGGGGAAAAGATGCGCCGACATTATCGGACGGCGAAGGCTTTATCCGGGAAAGCGATTTTGTCAGGTTGAGCCTTGCAGGAGCTGAAAAACTGGGGGAGGGAATTCTTCTCAGGTGGGAAGTAAAAAAATAGCGCGTTTCCGGATTGATGCCGTACTCCGGGTCCCTCACTACAATCATGAAACACTTTTTATTAATCCCCGTTGCATTTTCCTACAATGATTCATGTCCTGTATATCGATGATGAACCAGACCTTCTCGAACTCGGCAGATTTTTTCTGGAAGAGTCGGGAGAGTTCGTTATCGATACGGTTCCCTCCGCAAAGCAGGGAATCGAAGAGATGAAGGACAAAAATTACGATGCAATTGTATCCGATTACCAGATGCACGGGATGGATGGGATTGCCCTCCTGAAAAAACTGCGGTCTGACGGGTGCCGCGTTCCCTTCATTCTCTTTACCGGGCGCGGGAGGGAGGAAGTCGTCATAGAAGCCCTGAACAGCGGGGCGGACTTTTATCTCCAGAAAGGCGGGGACCCTGAAGCGCAGTTCCTTGAACTCGCCCATATGATCCGTGTTGCGGTCGAAAAACGAAAATCTGAGGAAAATATACGGGAGACGAATCAGTATCTCACGAACCTCATTACCAACGCGAGCGGGCCTATCGTGACCTGGGACATCAATTTCAAGATAACCCGGTTCAACCGGGCGTTCGAGAAACTGACCGGGTTTTCCGATAAGATCGTTCTGGGACAGGATTTTGATATCCTGTTTCCCCTGGAAAGCCGGGCGGACTCCCTTGATCTGGCCTGTCGTGCACTCTTTGGGGAAAAGTGGGAGGCCGTAGAAATCCCGATCCGGACAATCTCCGGAGAAGTACGGACCGTGATCTGGAATTCCGCAAATATTTACGCGCAGGACGGTACTACCCTCATTGCTACTATCGCCCAGGGCACCGATATAACCGAGCGGAAAAAAACCGAGGACAACCTGAAGATCGCGTATGAGGATCTGACCGCTACCGAGGAAGAACTACGGCAGCAGTATGAACAGCTCTCCCGGCAGGAGATCGAACTCAGGAAAAGCCGGGAGCGCCTTTCCGGCATATTCCGCCTTGCACCGGCAGGCATCGGCCTTATCGGGAACCGGATCGTCCTCGATATCAACGACAGGTTTTGTTATATGACCGGATTCTCCCGGGACGAGATCATCGGAAACGACATCAGGACGATCGTTCTGGGAACGGAGAATGGAAATCCGGATGGCGGACCGTTCGGACCGGAAGGAGATCTCCTTCCGATGAGAGTTGAGGCACGGATACGCACGAAAGACGGAACGCTCCTCACGGTGCTCGTGAGTGCGGCGCCCTTAAACCCGGAGGATCATTCTGAAGGCATCACGTTTACGGTGCTGGATATAACGGATCGGATCATGGCGGAGGATGCTCTGCGTACCGCTAACCGGAAACTCGGCCTGCTTGCGAGTATCACCCGTCACGATATCCTGAACAAGACAATGGCAATCGACGGGTTTCTCAAAATTATCCGGAAACGCGTGTCATCCGATGATATAACCGGATATCTTGACAAGCTGGAAGCTGCATCGCATGCGATCAAATCGCAGATCCAGTTTACCCGGATGTACCAGGCCCTGGGAAACGAAAAATCGCTCTGGCAGAACGTCATGGAGATACTTCCAAAGAGTATTCCCGATACGCTTGTCTTTGAGATAGAAGTGAAGGGCATCGAAGTATATGCAGACCCCATGCTGGAACGGGTATTTTATAACCTCCTTGATAATTCCCTCGTGCATGGCGGAGCCGTAAGCAGGGTGCGTCTCTCGTACCGTCTCACCCCCTATGAACTGACCCTTGTCTGGGAAGATAACGGGACCGGAATTCCTCCCGAAGAAAAAGAGAGAATTTTCGACCAGGGATATGGAAAAAATACCGGCCTGGGCCTTTTCCTCGCACAGGAAATCCTCGCAATTACCGGAATTGTCATACGGGAGACCGGAATTCCGGGAAACGGTGCCCGGTTTGAACTCTCGGTCCCGAAAGGAAATTACCGGATAACCGGTGAGAACCGGAACAATCCGGAATAATCGCTGAAGATATCCCTTGTATCCCTCAGGAAAATGCGTTTCCAGCCCGGCGGGGTCGCAATCGAAAAAAAGCGGAGCCGGGATTCAGTTGTCCGGGCGATTACGAGGAACCGGAAATGTTTTTTATCTGAGATGTCATGGACTTTGCGAATTCTTCCCCTGCAAATATCCGGAGCGGTTCGTACAGGTCGTCTGCAAGGATCAAAACATCGTCCCGGGAGATCTCCTCCGGGGTAATTCCCAGTTTCTTGCATTTGATCTTCAATGCAGATTTCGCCATATTCCGCCCGATGCCGGGTTCAAGAACACTCAGGATCTTTTCTGAGTATCCGGTCATTTCTCTTCCTCCTCGAAGAGGTGAAGCAGCCGGTAGCCTGCAAGGATAAAGCAGCTGGCTTCCCCGATATATGCAAGGCTCTGGAACCATTTCAGTGAATAATCTTTGGTGAACCCGAAATCGGTCCCGTCTCCGAAATACCGGATTGTTCCTGCAACAACGGCAAAGAACGCAAAGAGGAGCATGGAATCGATGAAGATCCGGATCTTCCCGGAATAATATCTCCGGGTATACCAGTAAATCCCGAGAACAATCAGGAACAGGAGCGGGATAATAATCTTGAGTGCCGGGTTAAGGGGGCTGGTATCGTACAGGAGCAGATCCGCCATTTATTTCTCCCCCGTAAGTCCGAATGCGTCAGCGATTTCTGCAAATTTCCTGTACACGAGATATGCCACAAGAACGCTGATCAAAGCAAACATCAGCGATCCGGCACTTTCAAGCCACTTATAATCGGTAACGTAGTCTCCCAGGAACCGGCATACAGCCCCGATTGTCCCGAAAAGCCCTCCCCACATTATGAGCCGGGCAATCTCTCTCAGGTTTCCGCCATATTTTTTCCTGGCCCGGTAAAAATACCAGGTCCCGACAGCAAACATGAATACGATGAGAAGTTTCAACAGGGGATTGAGAATACTGTCTTTGTACGAGAGGATTTCAATGACCACAGTTCATCGCATGACGAATTGGGCAATCTCGTATATAAATAATGGCAACCGGTTTTTCCGAATCCTGAAAAACCAGGTCCGTATGGAACCGGAATGAGATATCCTGTGAAAATTATCCATTTCTGAACGACTCCAGACCGCAAATTTGTCCATTGAATCCCTCAGGACAGGTGATACCGGCAGAACTGCAGGTACTGGAGAGGGTCTTCCCGCGTGTACGGAACCTGGGTTGCGGTGCGACGGGAAATCCATCTCCGTCACCTTTGAAAGTTATGCCGGTGGTATCTGGATCCAGGACCCGATAGTCTTCGCCGGGGCGCCCGGGAAGTAACAAAAGGCAGGGCTCTTTCAGAAGCCTGAACCGGGGTTACCTGCCGGACAGGGAATCCGGCCTGCCCGGCCTTTTTCCCGTTCAGAAAATTACCTTATTGTTACGGGCAATTATCTTAAACAAAATATTTCAGATACGCCAGGCCGGGACATTTATCAGAAATCTGACTTTCCTGCACGGTGGCCGGATACCGTGATTCCGGGATCAGATTCTGGGTATCCGTGGCAGAATAATCTCTCAGGACCGGGTTCGCCTCTACGCACCCCGGTTCAGGCGGTTTTCACGGATCGGGGATGCCACAACCCTTCCCTTGACGGCCCCCGGTAAAAATTCTCCCGTACCTATGTCAGAACCCGTACAAAAGGCGGAACATTAAATACTGTTGCCAATAACTTTATCTTATGCCCCGGGGAAGACCGAAAATCCTGAGCAATTATGAAAAGACAAAAGTGAAAAAGATGCGGGAATGTCTTGCGGAACAGAACATCACGCGGTTCGACGCAATGAACGATTCCAGTCTCCTGAAACTCCTCTATATCGATACCTCGGGTAAAGTGTATGTCAGCCTTCAGTATCATGACGACACTCTCCGTCGAATAGGGGAATCGGTAACAGGCCTGATCAATTAAAATCAGTTTTTTATTACCGGATAGCGCGATGCCGGTGAAATTATGCAGCGAATCCATGAGATGGCCGCATAATCATAATTCCCGGAAAGGGTACTCCGGACTACATGAGATCTCTCTTCAATTTCCGGTATCTGGATCCATTGGCCGGATTCCCTGTCAGGTCCCCTTCTCACCGGACACCCCATCAGTACAGAACCAGTGTATCCCGTCAGACTTATTTTAAGAGAACCCGGCACATACTAAAGAGACAGAAGGATCGGTTTCTTTCCGGTCCAAAGGATTTTTTCGATCATGGACCCGAAAAAGAGCGGAAAACTTCGCGCCTCTATAACCCCCGGATGTACCGTAGATGTCATCCAGAAACAGGATCAGCGTACCGGAAAACTGACCCGGGGCATCGTTGCAGAGATCCTGACGAATTCCGCAACGCACCCTCATGGGATCAAAGTCCGGCTCCGGGACGGGAAGGTGGGCCGGGTTGCGGCGATCCTGGCTGACGATCCCTCGTGAGGATCTGCTCATCCCCGGATATTCCTGATGATTACAAAAATAGTTCCGGGACTCTGTTGGTACTCTCTGCGAAATTAAAAAAACCGGACTATCGAGCCGGTGTTTTTATCCGGACCGGCGTATGTGAAGGAAGAGAACCGCAGCCCCGCTTATCGCAATGCCCGCAAGTCCCGGCGTCACTCCTGCTGACGGGGTTGGTTCCGGTGTCTGCGTGGCTTGTGCAGTTGTCGGTAGTGCTGTCGTCGGTATTTCGGTTGTGACAGCCGAGGGCGTTGCACTGATCCGGGAAACCTGTGGCGTCGGGGTTTCAGCCAGGGCCACGACATGGGAACTGCTCGGGAGGTACCCGACATCTTTCAGGGTCTCGGTATAGCCGTCAGGAAATACTATCGTGACGGTAGACGGGGTAAAATCAGCACTGACCAGGTAATTCAGTGCTGAACTTTTCAGGGCAGTCTCCGCTTTGGAGAAATTGAGGGCTGCCGTTGCATACCGCGTTCCATTTCCGGTTGACTGGACCGATGCGTACGATGGCATGAGGAGGACGATTCCGGATCGGGAGAATGATTTCAGGACCGGGGGATTCGCGGGGTCGGTAGTAAGACCTTTTTTGAGTTCTGATTCCAGGATAGAATCGGGAATTGCGTTTTCAACGAGCCCCTCCAGCTGGAACTGTATGGTTGCATCGGCATTGCCGTTTTCCTGGATCTTAAATGATGCCGTGTCAAGGACGAATGCGGCACCGCAGGGAATAAGGGTTCCCAGGAAAATCACGGCAACCGCAAGGGATAATATTCCTGATCTCACAGGGCGATCCGGCAGAATTTTCAGGCCGGTACTCCTGAAATCCTGAATGCAGTTCCTCAATCCCATATGTACTACCTCCCAATAGTGTGACGCGGGAATTCCCGTTCCGGTCAGGGCGACCGGGTTACGCGCAGTCCCGTGTTATCGACCTTCGTTTCGATAGCGATCTGCGCACCTATCTTTTCCAGGACTTTCCCGATTTCAGCCCGGGATTTTCCGGTTATGATGGCGATGGAAGGTCCGACAGAACTCATCCCTACGAATTCGAGACCTGACTCCCGGAGCTGGCTCATGATATGGTAGATCTCGAAACTGTGGTGCTCCACTTCCGCACGCTTGGAACCCCGGAAATCCACTTCCCAGATGATCTCCCCGATCTTTTTTAAGTCTCCCCGCTGGAGGGCCGGGATGAGATCCATTAAGAAGAGATAGGCTTTGAGCTCCCGGTCCCGGTAATCGAGGGTACGGGCCCGGTTCATCAGGAGATCGAACTCTTTCTCGCCCGCAGACGAGATGGTTGTCGGGGGTATTACGATAAAGACGTTTTCCTGCTGTGCGAATGAGTGGTGGTGGACGAGCGTGAGTTCGTCGCCCATGATCGCCATTCCCCCATAGGTGCTGACTGCCGGGCCAACCCCGGTCTCAAACCCAAACGCAACCTTTCCGTCCGTTGTCTCTTCGACATAGTTATGGCCGACCAGGCAGCGGAGCTGGTCCTGGGTCAGGGGAGAACCGGTCGCGGTATTGAGAGCGGTTGCGAGTGCAATCATGATGGTGCTCGTGGACCCGAGCCCTACATGGGGATACTGGTGATCAGAGGCCCTTATCCGCAGGCCCCCGGTATACCCGGTAACTTTCCGGAAAACTTCGACAAAATGCTGGATGATTTCCTGCCGCGTATATTCGATCTCGAGACCCGAAGGTGTGCAGGTGACTTCAACGGTGCAGTACAGCTGGATTGCAAAACCGATGCCGCCGCCACCGGGATGCTCGGGAGCGAACCGGTTCATATCCAGGACCGAAAGGTGTATCCGGGCCGGGGCACGCACGGTTACGGTTTCCTTGCAGGGTGAAAGCGGGTAGTGTTTCTCGTATCCCAGGGTACGGATATATTCACCGGGAGTAAACGACCTGAACTCATATTCGACCAGGTCCAGGTCGCCTCCCCGGATCTTCATGATCGGCATAGTGATCTTTCGTACTGCTTTCGGTCTGGATATATGCTTTGTGATTTTCAGGAAAGTCCCGTGGTTCCGGAAATTTCCCCCCCGTGTGCAACCGAACCCTGCACTGGCGTCCCGATCATCCGGCCGTTAACAGAAAACGGGGGGCCGGCACCAGCACGGGTCCACGGGGTGCCACCAGTCCCGGAACTATGCTCCGGCCTGCAGGGATTCCGGTTCGGCGGAATCCATGGATTCGAGGATCACGATCTTGTCCATCATAGTCTGCATCTGGGAGATTACCTGCGGCGCCAGGGCATGGTCAACCGAAAAAAACAGGCCTTCAACTTCAAGCAGACGGAGTTTTGTAATCAGGAAGTGCATGAACTTGAGAACCGTTCCGGATGGGGAATAGAGGAGCAGGGTCGAGATATCATCGAGGACGACGCAGCGTTTTCCTTCCGGGACCCGGTGCAGTGTCTCGGTTATTGCGATGCCCAGGTTGGTAATATCGGAAGGGTTCGGGAGGAATATGCACTGCGGTTCCTCAGCAACATGCGGGCCGAGAGAGTACTTCGTGAGGGTGTCGATGAAATGAATCCGGGACATATCAACACTCCGCTGCGAAAGGTTCCGCCTGGCGATTGCGTACGGGAGCGTTACGGCTATTACGATCACCTGGTAATCGTGGCCTGCCTGGTGTTCGATTGTTGCGAGGGTAGTATTCTTGAGCTGGGGACCCGGTGCGAGAAAGAGGGCGATATCCCCTGCACCCTGTTGAGTGAGGGCGGTCTGCAGCAGGGTCATTTGTTGAGATACTCCCGGTATGCTTCAGGCAGGTTCTGTATCTTAAGGGTTATTGCCCGGTTCAGGTCTTTGAGATTTTCCACGATCTGGAGAGCGTGTTTTCGCTGGATCTCTATCTGGAGCGCGATCTCTTCCCGGGGTTGGTCTGCCTGCCCCGTCTGTTCCCGGATCTGGCTGAGGTTTACGGCTATCTGTTCGACCGGGTTATTGAGCCGCATCGCGGCCTCAGTAATGAACGCAAGGAGCGCCCGTTCCTCTTCGCGCTGACGGGTGAGATCGTGGGACATTGTCGTAATCCCGATGACTGTTCCGGATTCATCTTTGATGGGAGATATCGTAAAGGAGACATCGACTTCCGAACCATCTTTCCTGAGACGGACCGTATCGAACTGGTCTATGTGTTCCCCTCGTATCACACGCATGTACACTTCTTCCATCTGGGCTTTGATTTGCGTGGGGATGATTTTTGCAATGTTCTGTCCCCGCATCTCTTTTGCAGAGTACCCGTACATCTTTTCGGCAGCAGGGTTCCAGCCCCAGATGGTGCCGTCAGGTTTCTGGCCGATGATTGCATCGTCGGATGAGGTGACGATTGCTGCAAGCATTGCATTTTTCTGACTTACCTTGCGGAATACCGTGACATCCCGGGCAACGATGATTGCCCCGTCATAGGAACCGGTTGCATCGTGCCGCGGGGAAATTCTGGCATTGAACCAGAGTTTTTTACCGGAAACCTTCAGGGAGTAATCGATCTCCCGGGTGGTTCCTGTTTCCCGCACCTGCTGGAGTGCGGATGCAATGCCCGGGACTATCTGCGGCGGCAGGACATCGCGAAAATTTTTGCGGATGAACTGGTCCGGGGGAACGTATAATCCCTGGTGGGGGGGCTGGTAATATTCGGTGAACCGGTCCTCACGGTCAAGCGAGAATACGAGATCGTCCATGGATGCGAGGGTGGATCGGAGGGTTTCTTCGCTCTTGCGGGTGCGCTGTTCGGACCGTTTGCGTTCCGTGATGTTGAGCATCGATGCGATGATCCGTTTTGTCCCGGGAATTATAGCGACGTTTATGTAGATGTCCTGCACATCTCCCCGCGAATCTGTTATCCGGAATTCGTAGTTGTCCGGGACCTGACCCTCATTAGCCAGTCGTGAAGTGTGATACCGGACAATCCGTTCCCGGTCTTCGGGAATCACAGAGTCCAGGAATTTCCGGGTACCTATAATCGAATCACGGGGTATTCCAAGGACGGATTCCACCATACGGTTTGCATACCGGACACTCAAATCCTCTTCCACGATGAGCATTCCGGTTCCGGTATGTTCGAAAAACGTCTCGTACAGGAGGGAGCGTTCCATAAGGCTTTCCGAGAGCCAGGTGACGATCACGGCAAGAACGACGAACGAGAATGCGGTGAGCCAGGCATGGACCAGGACATCGGGACCGGTGATCCCATATATGAAAACCGTGAGAATATAGAGAGCCGTCATCCCGATTGCGGCATAGAATCCTTTTCGCAAAAATGCGTAACAGGCAAGGACAATGGGAATATCAAAGAGGACATCCGAGATATCAAAACCGGTCTGGTAGCTGACCCAGGTCGCATAGAACGCGATGCCGAGTGTAACTGCTATTCCGGCTGCCCACAGGATTGGAGGCTCGCCGGGTTTTCGGGATAGTATCCCCGAACTCCTGCCTGTCATCAGATTCCCTCCTGAACGATGTGCATACCTACGGAGCTGGATGCTGCGTGCCCAGTATTCGCGGGATATATCCACCGGATTAAGTTACAATATAATTGAAAGAATATAGAGTTATTTCAAAAAAAAAGGATATTCCAATCCGGATGCCTGCCTGAATCATTCCGCTTTTCGTCCGGTTTTCCGGATAAAACTATTTTCAGGAGTATTGTTTCTGAATATGTTTCCTGCAGGAAATTTTCCGTTCCGAAATGTTCCGGATCAGTATCCGGAGAATTTTTCCCTGACGCGATAGGTCCGATTTTTTTTGAAACGTTTTATCCGGACAAATACGGTGCCGGTTTTTCCGGTCCGGAAATTTTCATAGCATGCCTAATGTGCTCTTAAAAATTTTTGGCCGTTTATCCGGTTTTTTTATTGTCACGCACGTACGGATATTTTTCAAAAATTTCCGGTCTGCGGAAAAATTATCAGCCGGGATTTCCGATCCGGAAACATATTCCGGCCAGGTCCGGAGATTCTGCATGCAGCCCCGGCACATATTTCTCCCGCGAGCGTACTCGCCGGAAGAGCAGTTTTTTCCCTCTGTCGTCGGAGATTGCGTACAAGCCCCGCCAACGCGTTTTGCGGGGTTGCAAGGTAGAATCTATCGATCCCAAAATACGGAGGCCGCAAATCGCGTCTAATTGGGCTGATTTTAAAGTCATTTAATCGCGTGTTTTTGAAAAACAACCGATTAAAACAATATTTTCCGTCGGCGTCGACATCATTTCCCGTGGAACCGGATCCG
>JBDKRP010000008.1:0-9339 GCA_039683275.1 Methanoregulaceae archaeon
CCCCATTCAAGGACGCCTCCAAGGCCGACTGCCCCCAGGAGAGCTACGTTTGCTGCAAGGTAATATTCATACCGGATATGCTGCCAGGAGGAATACAGCATGATCAGGGACCAGATCAGGACAAAGACCTGCCCGGGTTCTTCTTTCCTGATGTTCCGGTACAGGAAGATGAGTCCTCCTATGAGTGCCAGGATTATCCCGTAATTGAAGGTATTCCACGCTGAGGCGAGATCCCATGCCCGTGCTTCCTGGATTGTCTCGGTTACCGGTGCCTGTCCAAAAAACCCGTTCAGGCCGGCGACCAGTTCATTGAAGAGTGACGGGGTTAGGACTGCAACGAGCGCCAGGAAAACAATTGCGATTCCCGCAAGGGAGATGAGGTAATAATTCCGGTTCTTTTCCCTGAGATAGTGAGAGAGCACGTACAGGAACAGCGTTGCTGCTATCAGGAGAATATAAGCAATGAACTGGCCGACGGTATACCGGGAGAGATCGAGTCCCTCGTGCTTGAACCCGAAGAGAAGCATCAGGACTAATACGCACCCGAAGACGGCTGTGTTGATGATGGCGAGATACAGGTTCGAACGGTCCCGGTAATGATTGATGACGCATTGCAGGAACGTGAACGCCCCGACGATGAGCCCGAACACGATGATGGTCGGCATCGTGAGGTAGCCCAGGATAAATGCTACGCCTGCAAGGACCGAGACGAGGAGAATGTCCCGGTAGGTCGAGATATCGGAAAGGACGACTGTTCTCTCTTTCGCCAGGGTCAGGGCATACACGTAGATCGCACAAAAGAGAACGCTGAAGAGTACTTCCCCGATATGGTGGTCGAAGTACCCATAATAGGAACGGAAGAAATACTGGCCTGATACGAATGCTATCATCAGGGCAGAGAGGAGACCTGTCTTCCAGTCCCCAAGCGTCTTTCCGAGCCAGTACATGACGGGGACCATCGCGACCGCCATCAGCACCGGTACAAAGAGGGAGATGTGGATGATCTCGGGCCGGGTGGTTGCCCCGAAGGCGATACAGAGAATCGCACTCACGTAGGTGAGAAGCGGCCCCCAGTACACAACCTCCCCGGTCGGGAACGTGGTCATCGGGTCAAACCATTCGTAGTTCGGGAAATTGGCGAGGAGGGATTCCACCTGGCGGAGGTTGTACAGGGGGTCGTCGCTTCCCACGATATTCAGGATGTCGCCATTGCCGAGCTGGAGCAGGGGTATTATCCGGATCCAGAATGTAAAGACAGAGAGGATAACAAGGACAGAGATGATAAAAAGTGCTCTGTATTTAGGATTTTTCAGGAATTCCATGGGTCACCAACAGGTTTCTAGTACAGGTCTCATGTTGAACCATTAATAAATTTGGATGGTTGCTCTGTAATCAGCCGGGTGCAGAGTTCCTCGAATTCCCCTGCTTTTCGCCGCCAGCTGAAAGAGCCGAGATCAAGGTCATATACCCGTGGGCTCTCCCGCAGGTCTGCGACCTGCCGGATGAACTCGTCCCTGCTCCGGTATACAAAGGTGTTCGGGGAGTTCATCCTGACAACATCCGGAATGGGAGTCATCAGGATCGGTTTCCCGCAGGCTGAATATTCGAAGAATTTGTTCGGGAGCTGGATATCTATCATCCATCCGCCCGGAGTTGTCGGAATGGTGCAGACATCCATGCAGGAAATGTACCGGGGGAGTTCTGCATACGGCTTCGGGCCGGTGAAGACGACCCTGTCCCGGACCCCGAGTTCTTCGCAGATCCTGACCAGTTCGTCCTTATAATCGGTGAAGAGAGCTCCTCCGACAACGAGGAATTTCGTGTCCTCCCGTTCCCTGATGAGAGCCGGCAGGGAACGGATTATTTCATCCACCGCGTACCAGCGTTCGATACTCCCGACAAACCCGATGACGAAATCGTTGTTCCCGATTCCCAGTTCAGCCCGGAGTGCCGTCCCGTCCATCGGCCGGAAAAGATCGGTATCGACACCGTTGGTGATCAGGTCGGAATCGAAACCGTACTCCTTCAGCCGGCTTACGAGGGAGGGGGAAACCGTGACGATATGGTCGCTTGCCGCAAGGTTCTTCCGGGTAACTTCCCAGACGAATTTCCGGATTCCCCATTTCAGGACAGGGTTCCTGAAATATGCTGCCGCCGAGTCCGGGAACCAGTCTTTCAGATCAAAGATCACGGGTACCTTAGCTTTCTTTGCGGCCCGGATTACGGCAGAACCTGCTAGGATGTTTGCAGCCACGACCACATCGATCTTTTCGTTTCTGATAATGTCCCGGAATACCGAGTAATGGTGGGGAGCGTTCAGGGTATAGTGAAGGAGCGGATTCTGTACCGGGAACCGGGTTGCTTCATGGACAATCAGCCGGGTTGTCCGTTCCGGTCCCGAACTCACGTGGAAATGCGGGACATGGACCGGGTGCCGCTCGGCAAGCACCTCGAAGATATTGTGGTGCCGGGAGGGGACCGGGTGATGGATATAATCCTGGGTGGATACGAGAAGAATGTTCATGGTACGTCCTTTCCCGGATTCCGGATTTTCCCTGGCACGCCGGTTATCCCCCGGAACCGGAAATACGTTCTTTTCTTTTCCCCGGGAGGTCAGAAACCCTGTTCTGACCGCACTGCCCTTTGTATACGGGAGGGCCCCGGGATCCTGGAAAGCGGGACCGATACCAGTTATTGGAGAGATTTTTTCAAATAGTTTAGCCTGTCCCGTACGGGCAGAAGTGATCGGCCTGTTCCAGTGTTGCAACACCTGCGGTGGACGGCCCCAGGAAGAGGACGTTCCGTTTCCCGGAACTTCCGGAGAAGAATTCTCCCCCTTCCGGCGAGATCATACCGTCCCCGTTCAGGAGAATGATATCCGCTTTTTCCGCGTCGTCCGTGATGACTGCGCCGGTCTCCCGGAGAAGGGCCGGCATTTTCGTGTGGCAGTACACGGTTTTTCCGGCAAGCATCGCCACAAGCCCGGCCCGGCAGGCCCCGTGGCATTCCCGGTTGCAGGCCCGGAGTTTCCTCGACATGCAGAGGAACCCGGTCACGGCATTCATGATCCCGGATGCAGCGGCCCGGAGCTGGGCTGTCTCCAGGGGAGCACCGAACATGAACGAGACCCGGGTCGCTGCCCGCATGGGATCTGCCGTAGTAAACTCAGCGGCCATGCCTCCGAAGGTCGCCTCCATCACGGCGCCCCGCTCGTACTGGCAGGGGACTCTCTCCGGGTTCACCTCCAGAATGACTCCGCCATCTTCGTATCCGCATCCTGTAACCGCCTTTTCCAGCCGGTTTACCGCATCACAAATGAGATCCATGTTCTTCACGTCCTTTGGGAATCAGGACAACCCGTGCCGGGCTCCCGTCCATTCCCCTGAGTTTCAGGGGAAGCGCAATCATCGTGTAGTCCCCGGGAGCTGCCTGCGAGAGATCCAGGAGTTCGATCACAATGCAGCCGGTCCGCATCAGTTCCCGGTGCACGGAGCCGTCGCACTGGAACTCCTCGATGGAGAGGGAATCGATCCCCACGCAGACGATCCCGGCGTCCGTAAGGAGCTTTGCTGCACTCATATCCAGGCAGGGATACTCCTGCATGAACTGATTCATCCCGGAGTAGCGGGTCCTGATGAGAATGCGGGCAGATCCCCCGATTTTTCCCGCAAGATCGTCCCGGGTGATCTTTCCGGATACCTCCGTGAGATCGAGGACCCGGCACCGCCCGATGAGCGACGTGAGCGGGATCTCGTCAACGGTCATCCCGGTCTTGAGATAATGGACCGGGGCATCGATGTGGGTCCCGGAATGGCTGCTCATGCGCAGTTCGGAAACAAGATAGACCCCGCAGTCCTCCTGCCGGAAATCCGGCACCGTATCTCCTGCATACGCGACGGTATCCGGGGATAACCGGCGGGTCACATCAATAATCACAGGTTTTTTATCCGGCATTTCATCCACCCCATCCCTGCTTTCCGATGAGGGGCACGAACCTCACGCCCCCGTATCTCTCTTCCCCGATCCTGCCATTTTTCCGGGTCATCCTCACCAGATCCTGGACGTCCCGGTCTCCCACCGGGACAACGAGCCGGCCGCCCTCTGCAAGCTGTTCGAGGAGCGCCGGGGGTACTAAGGGCCCGGCTGCCGTTACGAGGATTCCGTCATACGGGGCATTCTCTTTCCAGCCAAGGGTCCCGTCCCCTACCATGACCGAGACGTTTCCTGCCCCTACTGCCGCAAGATTCCTCCTTGCCATCTCTGCGACTTCGGAAATTCTCTCGATGCTTATGACCGAGCGGGCAAGGCGGGAGAGGATCGCCGCCTGGTACCCGCTCCCGGCGCCGATCTCGAGGATCGTATCTTCGGGGCCGGGACTCAGGAGTTCGGTCATGAATGCCACAATAAACGGCTGGGAAATGGTCTGGCCTTCGCCAATCGGGAGCGGGCTGTCGGCATACGACTCGGAACGGTACCGTTCCGGGACAAAGAGGTGGCGGGGAACCTCCCGCATAGCGGCAAGAACCCGGGGGTTCCGGATCCCCCGCGCTGCAATCTGGTTCTCCACCATCTCCTGCCGGAGAATGCCGTACCGCTCCTCTTCGTCCATCTCAGAACCCTGATTCCGCCGTATCGATTGCCGTATCTATCTGGTGCTGGAGCGCAGGGGGGAGTCCCGCAATCTTCACGTCAAGGAATCCCCGGATGATGGTCGCGGTTGCGACGTCCTCGTCAAGGCCCCTTGCCATCAGGTACTCGATCTCGTCCCTGGCCAGTTTCCCGACCGCAGCTTCGTGCGAGAGTTCGGTCCCGACAACAAGCCCCTCGATCTCCGGGATCGCATAGATCATACCGTCCTTAAGGATGAGTCCCTTGCATTCCAGGTGCCCCCTGCTTCCGGTAGTTTTGCCCTGGATATGCCCGCGGGAGATGATGGTGCCGCCTTTCGTGATAGCACGGGTGATCAGTTCAGCACTGGACCCTTTCCCGCCAAGGATTGCCCGGGAACCGACATCGATATTGGAACCCGGGGAAGCTATCACGACGCTGCTGAACCGTGCGACCGAGTTGTCCCCGACAAGGTTTGCGGTGGGGTACATCTGGACCTTGTGGACCGGCTGCATGCAGACATAGTTCGATAAAAAGACCCCGTTCTCCCCGACCGTGGATGCGCTCCTTGGGAATACATCGATCTCTTCTCCCCAGTTGTGGATCATCGTGAAGCTGATTTTTGCATTCTTCCCGACGTAAAACTCGCTCACCCCGTAGTGGGCCCCGCCTTTTCCTACCCGGTGTCCGCTCGTGCATCCCGAGATAATATGCAGCTCGGCGCCTTCCTCCGCGATGATGATATTGTGGACATGCTGGATCTGCTCTTTCCCGAGGAACAGGCAGGCCTGGATGGGGAAGATGTTGCTCGTCCCCTTCTTTGCTATGATGACATAGCCTTTCGGGTCTGCCTGGGCTGCGACATATTTCGTGACCTCGTCCTTATCCTTCGGGACGAGTTTCCAGCGGTATTCCTGGAGCCAGGTATATTTTTCCAGGGCTTTCTGTAGGGAAAGGACTTCGATTCCCTCCTGGCTGCAGGTTGCCTGGACAACGTCCTGGTTCAGCTGGAGATAACTCCCGCACCGGTTCGCCATCGAGAGATCGATTCCGGTCTGGGTAAGGCGTTCCCGGTCCTCTTTCGGTAGATCGGAGGCTGCTTCCGGTTCTTTTACTGGTGACGACATTCAAGACACTCCTTGTATCCCCTGCTCTTGATATCGCGCAGGATTTCCCGCGGGTTGCCGTGGCATTTTATCTCCCCCTCACACATGACATGCCCGAGATCCGCATCGATATAATCGAGAATGTAGCCGGTATGGGTGATGATGAGTCCCGCCTTTACCCGGTCGCGGTGATGCTTCTCTTTTTCAAGAAGGCTGCCAATGGCATTCCCGATCAGCGAGATATTTTCAAGATCGACCCCGCTCTCCGGTTCGTCCAGCATGATGAAGTCCGGGTTCTGGAGCATGAGCTGCAGGACCTCGCTGCGCTTGATCTCTCCCCCGGAAAATCCCTTGTTGATGTCCCGCTCGAGGAACGTATCCATGTGCACCGTTTTTGCAAGAGCGGCGATTTCCTCCGGTTTCTTCCCGGAGGATGCTGCAAGGAGTTTCCCGAGCTTGAGACCGGAGATCGTGGGCGGGCGCTGGAACATGATACCCATCCCGAGTTTCGCACGTTCGTGGATGGGCATCCGGGTGACATCCTTCCCCCGGAAAAGGATAGTTCCCTGCGTGATCTCGTAATTGGAAAAGCCCATGAGGGTCATGAGAAGCGTGCTCTTTCCCGAGCCGTTCGGACCCATCAGGACATGGGTTTCGCCGTTTTTGATATGAAGGTTGATCCCATGGAGTACCTCGCGGTCCCCCACCTTCACATACAGATTCCGGACTTCGAGCATAACAATGATCGAACAATATCTTCCAGAGAAGAATTAAACGCTTTGCGTTGTGTCCTGCGGGAGATTTAACACTGTCCCGGTACAAGTATCATCTGATGGCACGGGCGGCCCGAAGGGAGAAGATACCGGACAAGGCCGGGAAAGCGATGGTCAGGAAGGGGACGAACCATGTGAAGCACGCGGTACCCCGGGATGAAGGGAATACTCCGGTGCCGTTCCTGGACCGCATTGTCTGCGGGGACGCGGAGGCCGTCCTTGCAGAGATTCCGGACTCGTCTATCGATCTTGTCATTACATCTCCTCCCTACAATTTCGGGCACGCCTATGCACAGGATCCCCTGGACGATACCCGGGAGTGGAACGATTATTTCTCGCGCCTGCACCGGGTATGGCAGGAATGTTACCGGGTCATCAGGCCGGGAGGGCGGATAGCCGTCAATATCCAGCCCCTTTTTTCGGATTATATCCCCACCCATCACGTGATATCGGGCCAGCTCCGGAAACTCGGGTTTCTCTGGAAGGCCGAGGTTCTCTGGGAGAAGAACAACTATAATGCGAAATACACGGCATGGGGCAGCTGGAAATCCCCGTCGATGCCGTACCTGAAATATACCTGGGAGTTCATCGAGGTCTTTGATAAGGAGAGCCACCGGAAGACCGGGCGGCGGGAGGATATCGATATCACCGCCGATGAGTTCAAGGAATGGGTGATCGGGAAATGGAGCGTTCCTCCCGAGACCCGGATGAAGGATTACGGTCACCCGGCGATGTTTCCGGAAGAGATCCCCCGGCGGATCATGAAACTCTTCTCGTACCGGGGGGATATCATTCTCGACCCGTTCAACGGTGCCGGGACTACGACCCTTGCCGCACGGAACCTGGGCCGCAGGTTCATAGGAATCGATCTCTCGCCCGGGTACTGCCGGACCGCTCTCGACCGGCTCCTGTCATCAGGACCTCCCGAAGGAATCCCGGTACACGATATCAATCCAGATCCGGTTTTTTTTGAGAAGTGAGCAAGGGGCCGGGCGGGGAACTACCGGCGAACCGGAAAGAAGAGGGCCGTTATCCGGTCTCATTCAGGACCCGGGCATAGGTACCTTTCCGGTCGGTGATGTGGGTAACGATATAATTGTGGAGATCTGCCATTTTATTGTATTCCTCAGTAAGGGTACGGTAGGAAGCAAGGTCCGCGTTATAGGCACCGACCCTGCTGTTGTACCCGGTAACCCCGGCGTTGTACTGGGAATATCTGCCCGAAGCGAGGAGTTCTGAGAGTTCCCGGCTTCTCTGGTCCAGCGAGGTTTTCTCTGCTGCGAGGCTCGTTTCCCGGGATGCGATGTCCGTCTCCATCTCGCTCATCCGGGTGTCGGCATTTTTCAGCGCATCCATAATATACCGGGTCTCGCTCGTTTTTGTATAGGTCTTTGTCCCGTTCCCGATTTCAATCACGACCGGCCGGGACGTGAGGGTGATGTTTCCCCGCAGGGAGTCCGGGGGAATGCCCACAAACGAAAGGGAGGTCGTTTCCAGGTATGCGTACCCGGTGCTATCATAACCGGAAGTGCCGTCGGCAATCCCGACCGCCATGTGGGACTCGGGGTCGAAGAGCAGGAGTGCCACCCGGTATCCTTCCCGGGAGAGGAGCCCGGCAAGAAGGAGGCTTTTATCATCGCAGTCCCCGCTCCCGTCAACGTAAGTTTCGACCGGGAACCTGGGATCGGTCCGGTTCCGGATCTCGTACGTCTCAGACTGGACGAATGATGCCATCAGTTCCACGTATTCGTCGTCATCCAGCGACGACGAGGTCCGGACCTCCCGGAATGCGCTGATAAGGTTCCGGTAGAAAGAATCCTGGGCGGGGTCGTCCATTATGTGCCGGTACGTCCCGGGAATCCAGATCGCGTCCGAGACATTGCCGTAGACGGTGACACCGCTCTTTGCGGCTGTCGCCCCGCGATATACTCCGGCATCCACCGGGAAACTTATGGTGACGGTTTTCCCCTCGAACGGGAACGACCAGGCCGGGTTCAGGGTCGCCCCCCCTTCGTCCACGGGCTGAATGGTGGGATAGACAATCGTTCCCGCCGGAGTGAAGGCCTGGTTTAAACACCCGGACCCGAGAGCCAGGATAAAAAGGACCGCCAGGATCCCGGGGATGATATACCCTCCCCGACTTCGTTTTCCCGGTGTTCCTGGTACGTTCACAGGATCTCCCCGATACCCGCCAGGGAATCCAGGATCCGGTACGGGGTTATCCCGGAAGCCCGGACCGCCTGTTCCTGGTATTTCCCGGTCCGGACCAGGACACCCCGGATCCCGGCCGCCTGCGCACCGCCAACGTCCGTCCTGATGTCATCCCCGATCATGACCGTACTGGCGGGGTCTGCCCCCATGTCACGGAGCGCGAGCTCGAAGAATGCGGGAGAGGGTTTCCCGACTACCAGCGACTCCTTCCCGGTCGCAAATTCCAGGGCCGAGACAAAGGGGCCTGCCGAGAGCATCAGGCCGTCGTCGCCCATCCAGTACCGGTCGTGTTCGAGTGCCAGGATCCCGGCTCCCTCCAGGATGTCCCGCATGGCGAGAGTCATGGAACGGTACGTGAAATTGTCCCCGGCATCCCCGATAACGATCCAGTCTGCCTGGCCCTCGCAGGGAGTGATCCCTGCCCCGGCAAAGTCCCGGTCCACATCCCCCGTCGTGAGGAACCGGCAGCGCTCTTTTCCTGACCTCCGGATCGCGGCAATGGCGGCAAGCGGGGGGGTAAAGATCCGATCTGCCGGGATAGCGAACCCGTATTTTTCCAGCCGTGCGGCAATCGTGGCCCGGGATTTCCGGGTGGAGTTGGAGAGGAACCGGAACGGGTAACCCCCGTCCTCCAGCGCCTG
>JBDKRP010000009.1:0-2766 GCA_039683275.1 Methanoregulaceae archaeon
GAATGCTTGTCGAGACGATGCACATTACGCAGACGAAAAGAACGAACGCGATCTTCGTGAACGGGTGGAGCCGGTGGAAGAGGCCGTCCTTGTGGACATAGGCAAGTATCTCTGCCATCAGGACACCTGGCCTTTGGTATCGCTTACAATCGTCCCTTTCTCCATCGTAATCACCCGGTCGGCACAGTCTGCGACATCCCTGCTGTGGGTGATGATCACGATGGTGTGTCCTTTCCTCTGCAGGGTTTTGAGAATCTCCAGGACATGCCTTGCCTCCGTCCCGTTGAGGCCGGTCGTCGGTTCGTCAAGGACGATGAGGGCCGGCTGCATCGCGGTGACACAGGCGATTGCAAGCCGCTGGCGTTCGCCCCGGGAGAGCCAGCGGGGATAAAGATCCTTTGTTCCCGTGAGCCCTGCCTCCGTGAGTGCTGCATCGATGCGTTCTTCTGCATCCTTCACCCCGGTATTTACCAGCCCGAACTCGATTTCCTGCCTTACGGTGTCTGCAAAAAACATGTGATCCGGGTTCTGGAAGACAAGCCCGACGTGGCGTGCGAGATCCGCTATCGTGCTGGCACGCGTATTTTTTCCGAGAATGAAGACGTCCCCGGATGTCGGGGACAGGAGCTGGTTGAAATTCTTGACAAGCGTTGTTTTTCCGGATCCGTTCTCTCCGACAATCGCTACGAATTCGCCTCTCCCGATCTCAAGGTTTATCCCGGTGAGCGCCGGGATATTCCCGTACGAATACGACAGGTTCCTTACGGATACTACCGGTTCAGGGGGCGCTGACCCGGAGGATGTCCCGGGGGACATTTCCCGGATGCCCGAAAGATCCGGAATCAGCATCTTTCTGATCCGCAGGTCCCGGAGGAGCTCGTCCGGGGTTCCGGAAGCGGTTATCCTGCCTTCCTCCATGAGTACGACCGTGTCGACAATCTCGCGGAACTCCGGGAATTTGTGTTCAATCAGGAGGATGGTTTTTCCCTGGGCCTTGAGGTTTTTCAGGAGATCTACTATCCGGCGGGTGGAATGTTCGTCCAGTTCGGAAGTCGGCTCATCAAGGATCAGGACCTCGTTCCCGAGGGCGAGTGTCGCCGCGAGAGCGACCCTTTGCTTCTGGCCCCCGGATAAATTATGGGGAGACCTGTCCCGGAGATCCGACAGATGGGTCAGGTTCATGACAGACGAAAGCCGCTTTTCAATCGCCTCCGGATCGAGACCCCGGTATTCCAGGGCGGAAAGGATCTCTTCCTCTACCGTGGTGAAAATGATCTGTGCTTCCGGGTCGTCAAAGACAATCCCTACCGTACGGGCGATATCGGAAAGGCCCTGGTACGCAAGGATGTCTTTTCCGGCAAGGGTAACCGACCCGGTTTTTTTGCCGCCGTACTCGTGGTGCAGGACTCCTGCGGCAGCAAGGCCGAGGGTTGTCTTCCCGGCGCCCGATGGCCCGGTAACCATCACGCACCGGCCTTTTGGCAGGGAAAAAGTGAGCTGGTGCAGGGCTTCCTGCACTGCATGGGGGTAAGTGTAACTGATCTCCCGGATCTCTATCATTCCTGTCCTCTGGATAGTACTCGGTTTGCGGGTAAATAGAGGATTTGGACGATGATTGCATTGAATACGGCAGTTATGACGACTATCGGGACAAAGACAATGATGAAGCTGGCCATGTCCCCGTTATATTTCTGCAGGATGGTGGCGCCGACAAAGATGATCGCGATTGCGGCAAAGGAAAATCCACTCGCAAGGGTTGAAACGAATGTGGTTGCCGTGGGCGCGAGTTTCGTGCGGTCCCGGAGGAGTGCATAAAGCCCGAAGCAGACCAGTGCGCCGATGGGCTCGCTGATGAGGTTTGCAGGAGGGAACATCGAACTCGATATCAGCATCGAGAGGATACCCGCGACGATCCCGATTCCCAGCGCTTCGAGCACTTTGGGCCGTATGAGAATGATCGCGAGACAGTAGAACGCAATGATCATGTTCGGCGTTAAGGGGGTGTGCAGCATCGCGAGGAAATACCGCAGGATTGCGCCGACAGCGAGCAGGATACCAACAATCGCTATATCTTTTGACTTCATGGTTTTTTCTCCAGGATTTTTCTGTTCCGGCCCGGTGCCGGAGGACCCCGTTTCGGGAACCGATCCCTCCGGCATGAGCGTACGGAAGAGGGAACAGACTCGATTATACTTTGATGTATAAAATTATACATCGATGTATTAAAGCATATCTTTCTCGTTCGCATGGTTATCCCCGGCACAAAAAGGGGGTCTTCACCAGAAGCCCGCCAGGGCCATTTTTGGCGGGGCGAGGTACTGGAGGTCGATCCCAAAACCGGTGCCCGGGAAGGTGCCTCTATTTCTGCAGAAATCAGGGCAGTTTCCAGCCCCCGATTTCCTTAAATCGTCCTATACTGCGTTGAATTTTTCGCTTGGGAAATAATTCATGTTCCAGTACAGGAAAAACCGGACAAAATGAGGAATCGGAGCCCGGATTGGGCTTATTTTTAGTGTGAAAGACCCTCCTTTTCATGAGGGTACCTGGCCGGATACCGGAAGGATGATCCAAATCACCGTATCTGGCGATACTTCCCGTTCGGAACGAGAAGCTCGAAGCACGCTCCTTTCCCCGGTTCCCCGGTCTCCCGAATGGTAATACCGGTGACCGCGAGGACCTCATGGATCAGGAAAAGCCCGTGCGTGGAACGGTTTCCCCACTCCTTCTCAAACAGGTGTTTCTTTGCTTCTTCCGGAATACCAATGC
>JBDKRP010000010.1:0-9443 GCA_039683275.1 Methanoregulaceae archaeon
GGGGCGGTCGGATTGTGGGATCGATAGTTTCCCCATCAGGCCCTGGGATCAGGGCAGGAAAGGGCCTTTACGGGGCTGGTTTGTACCGACGGTGAAATTGGGTATATAAAGGGGTCTTGTCCGGAACGGATCCTCTTCGGGATTGCAGGCGTTTCTCTTTCGGGACAGGCTGTATGAACGGTTTTTCCGGATGCTTCAGGAAAGGGATACATCGTCCACCAGTGCCAGCAGTACCTCCGGATCCATAAATTGTATCTTCCCGCAGTCAAAATCCTCCGGATCGTAGGTCCCCGCTCACCATTCATCAGCAGTTCCGCCCGTATCGTTGAGGATAGGGAGCGGCAGGCAGCATCGGGAAAGGAGATAGAGCGGTTGTGCGAGGGGCTGGTGGCGAAGGCGTTTGCCGGGAAGTTGTAGTAAAGATCGAAGCACGAAAGGCACAACATCTCTCTGGTACCTTCGCCGGAAAATATTCAGATTATATTCCGGGCCTTGAGATACGTGAGATATTCCTCATAACTTTTCGTGCAATCAACAAATCGCATCATCTCATTCTTTGATTCGAAATGAAGCTGCTTATACATTATAGCCAGCATATCGTCGGATATATCCTTCAGGTTCCCATGCTGGCCGATCTTCGTCCGGACATTAGTAATCTCATCATTCGAATTTTTCAAGTAGAAATAACAATGGTCACTCTTTACCTTGACAAAGCCCTTCTTCAGCGCAGCTTTCGAGAATTCGCGTTGCTTGATTGGCATGATCAGGCCTCTACCTTGAGCTCGCCAAACTTCGTACGGTAATCGTTCAGCTCAAGATACGTCTGAAGATTTTGTTTGATCTTCCGGGATTTTTCCGACAACTTCGCATCTTTGAAGGCAAGATATCCAACGATCAGAGATTCCAGGCTTTCCTTCAGCGAGGAGAATGCCTGTTCGTACGTGCTTCCATATCCCTCCAGCGACAATTCCTCGTTCGCAAGGCACCAGTGATTGTCCTTATCATCATAAAATACCCGAATAGCAACCGGCTGGCGGAAGGTAAATTCGTCGATAGAGTCCAACGTGATCGAATTAAAGGACTGGATATCCCTGACAACTTCCATCTCCTTTAACCGGGCTCTCTTGCTCATGACACCATTCACCGTCACTGACGATTTGAAAAACGCCCTGACATCCTTCTCCCAGTCAGCAGGATAATCACATTTAATCGTTTCATTGTCGAGAGTTTTGATGGTAAAAGATCGCGGTTCGTCGCCCTTGATACGGGTGATGACGCCTTTGATCTCAATCGCCGACTTCCGGTAATATTCGGAGATAAGGCTTTCAATGTAAGCCTCGCGGTGTGAAGGTAATACTACCGGTTTTCTCGGCTTTTTCGTATCGTAGCCGATTTTCACACTGAATTTGTTTTTCTTGGAGAGCATTCCCCGGAAACTTTCAAGGAACCGGATAATCTGCGAGGGGTCCTCAAAGTCACGTTCAATCTTCTCGCGGAATTCATCGGGGTTTTCGATAAGTGCGTTAATGAGATCCTGAAGATCAAAAACCATCTCATCAAACACAAGGGATTCCTTGAAGAGCTCGGTGGTGAAATCGAGCGGCTGAAAAGCAACAGCTACGCTTCCTTTGCCGGTATTCGTAAGATATAATTTGAAATCCGTTTTTGGATGTTCCCCGTATTTTGTCTGTTGAAAAACATCGACGACTTTCTGGAGATTGGTTAAAATTTTTCCAAAGGTGTATGCCTCGATTTTATGATCAGTGACGATTTTTCCATCGATAATGAGCCAAAATTTTTTGGTCTCATGTCCTGCCATAGTTATTCATCCGCAGATAAACTCATAAGCCTTCTTCTATAAAATTGGTTCGACCGTTCATATCCGGAAAAATATTCTGAAATATTTATCGGTTTAAAAAAGATCCAATTCTGATTTTGGACCGGTTACTGCAAACTTCACCAATGGTTTGGATGAAAAAATTATCGATGATCCGTCAGGAGGGAAAACAGCACACCGAGTGCCGGTATTCCAATATACCAGAAGACGGCCCCCCAGAATCCAATCCAGGCCAGGGTGCCTAAAGGACCGATTGACTGGATTACGTTTTCAGGGAATGGTAGTCCGCTCGTAAAATTATGATACATACTCAGGACCGAACTCAGGATATCCAGGTTTATCCTCAGGGCATCAAGGGAGGCAAATACCTGAACTATCGCGCTGGCAATCTCGAAGGGAATTTTTGCTAATGCCCAGAGTTCCCGCATGAATAAATCTGCTATGGAACACACAACCTTACAGATTACATAGCCCAGAACACCCAGTACCCCACCGTGATATCCCCTTGACATGTTCCTCCCGTAAGAGATCTTCCGACTCCCTTTTTTAAATTAAATTTTCTTTCCCCTGCTGATCAGTTTCACATTCGGCTGATAGCGGTCACGATACTCTACTGCCGGTCGAGTGAATCCCGCTTTACTGTCGACTTCACCAATTCCTTTCTGGTTGATTAATCGCTGCAATTCAGGCTTGGTCACAGGAGTTTGCCGGGCTTTCACTTCTCCAAAAACGCCCCCTCGCTGATAGTCGGGCATGCCGGGTCCGCCAATATGCCGGGCCCCATGATCTCCTGCTTTTCTCTTCTCAGCCGCGATTCCGCGGTTTACATCTTTTACAGTCATAGGTACTTTCCTTGGGTTCGCAGTTCGGTCAGGAGCTGCTTAGTCCTAAGAGATCCAAATAATCAAATATAAACTTTCTCTAGCATTTTTAGTATTTTGTCTTAATTGATTAAACCAATTATCTAATTAATAAATTAATAAATAAATATCGTAAACCAACAAGTTGCGCTGAATTACCACATCATATAAGTTTATATGTAATTACATAGTTTACTTAATTGGTAAGAATTTGCAAATTTGTAAACCAACACAGGAAAAGTCCTTTGAGGTGAGGGTGGTATGTCAATAGGAGAACGGATCAAATCGGCCAGGATCAATGCCGGGTTATCGCAGGAGGCGCTTGGCAACAGGCTGGGAATTACTAAGATGGCGATCTCGAAATACGAGAACGGGACCGTCACCCCGAATTCGGGAGTTCTCATTGCCCTTGCAAAAGCGCTCGAAGTCAGGATAGAATTCTTCTTCCGGACAAAAGAGATCCGTCTTTCAAAGCCGGTCTACCGGGCACGAAAAGCACTGTCGCCGAAAGATGAGACAAAAATCCTCGGAAAGACCGCAGACTGGCTGGAGCGGTACCTGGACATTGAACAGATCACCGGTTCGGAGAGACCGCTCAGCCTCCCGGATCCCGAATCCTGCCGGGTGTTCTCGCTGGATCAGATCGAAGAAGTAGCCGTGCGTGTCCGCGAGGAATGGAACCTCGATCTTAATCCGATAGAAAACCTGATGGACGTGCTGGAACAGCACGGGATCAAGGTCGGGGTGATCGCAGCCCCCGTAAAGTTCGATGCGCTCACCATGAAGTACGACGATGAACACCCGCTCATCATTGTCAACAAGACATTCCCCGGAGACCGGCAGCGCCTCAGCCTCGCCCATGAACTGGGGCATCTGATCCTGAAACTGGATGCGGGAGTCGATGAAGAGGAGGCGGCATTCCGGTTTGCGGGTGCATTCCTCATACCAAAACCGACTGCAATACGGGAACTCGGCCCGAAACGGAGAACGCTGGACTTCCGGGAGCTCTACGTCTTGAAACACAAATACGGTATGAGCATGGGTGCACTGATCTACCGGGCAAAGAACCTGAATATCATCTCGGACGCGGCAGCAGACCGTCACTGGATCGAGATGCGGTCCCGGAAATGGCATCTGGAGGAACCCGGAAACCGGGTAGATCCGGAGGTACCCACCCACTTTGAACTCCTCCTCCTACGGGCGCTTGCGGAACACAAGATCTCCCAGTCCCGGTTCGATGAACTCAAAGGAGACGATTCACCGATCTTAGCGGTTCCCTGTCAGTAAGGAGGAAAATCATGAAAAGAAGAACATGCTGTATCGACACAAACATCCTCTTTGATTTCGTTGCAGGGGATATTTTCGATCAGCTGTTCCTCCTCCCCTTTGATTTCCACACCTCCGATATCGTTGCATATGAAATATCGGGATCCTATTCTGAACGACAACTGACTCAACTGGGACTCGAAATCCTGGCTCTCGATGATTCAGAAGTCCTTGAAATTTTCACCCTCAAGCAGGAGCACATAGGTCTCTCGGTTGAAGATGTTTCGGTATATTTCCTGAGCAGGAAATACGGTACAATGCTCCTTTCAAACGATGGGCCATTACGGGAACTGGCCAACGCTTCCCGGATCGAATACCACGGGACTCTCTGGCTTCTTGAAGAGATGATCCGGGAAGAGATCCTGCAACCACGGGAAGCCGTTTCTGCCCTGAGATTCATGCTGAATAACAAACGCTGGCTTCCCCGTCCGAAATGCGAAACACTGATCAAAAGATGGGAATCTGAGGAATAATCAACAAAAATACCTCTATCGGTAAACTCATTGAATATCAGGGTGAAGGAAAGCCAATATTGCTTCAATAGGCTCCCGGTTTTCAATGTCCATCATCCCCTGTGATCTGACCATTATGGAGAACCAGAACTTTACATCCTTTACCGCAACAGGAATTTCTGGAGCGATGCCAGATATCACAGCAGGAAACTGAAAAAATTATAGGGGGATCATCGCGAGCAATCGCGGCCGTACTCGTCCCTCCGCCCGTCCGCACACGAACCACCGGTCCAGACTTTCTCAAAATGTTCCGGTTGATCCCTTCACAGAAAGTTTCCGGAAAGAAGCCAGAATTTCTCCGGATCGTTTCGCAGCCGGAAAAAATCCGGGAGATCCGGTCCGGGAACTTTTCCGGAAAGAAAATTCTTCCAGTTGTAAGGAAAAATTTTGCCGTCCAAAAAATTCCGGTAACAAAAATCCCGGTAAACTCCCTGCCTGTGAGCGGGCGGAGGGACGAGCACGCGAACCCGCACGCAGTGCGGCCTCCCCCATCTGATATCCCGGAAGGGGCTCCCATAGTATCCCCAAAAAAATCCCCCCATTCTGACCCCCTTTTCCGGGCACTCCTCCCCCAGGTCAATCCGGGCCCATTCCAGCCCCGGATCGCCCGGAAAAACAGGTCCGGAACCGGTTCCACGGGAAGCGGTACCCACGCCGACGGAAAATATTGTTTAAATCGGTTATTTTTCAAAAATACGCAATTAAATCGCCCCAAATTCACGCAAAATAGAAGCATTCCGGGGCGGTCGGATTGTGGGATCGATAGTTTCCCCATCAGGCCCTGGGATCAGGGCAGGAAAGGGCCTTTACGGGGCTGGTTTGTACCGACGATATATAAAGGGGGCAGGATACTCCGGGAAGAACTCCCGGGTTTCCCGTCTGGCGGCCCACCATACTCCGGCCACTGCCCCGTATCTTCCTGATGTTTCCCCCATCGCATCTTTCCGGACATCTGGTTTTTCTTCTTTTTTTTCGGAAAACCTGAGATCCGGGGATTCTTTTGGGGGAGGAATGCACCCCGGAAGCGGGAGAGCCGAAGTTCCCGGAGATCATCCTGGCACCGGCCGGGATCTCTTCTCACCGGTAATTGCCTTTGTATTGGTTATTCCGGTCCTTTTCCCGATTGCCGAAACCATCGCCCTGCGGATGGGTGGTGCGGAGATACGAGTGAAATTACGGTAACAGGCTCTGCTCTGCGTCTGCGGTTGAAATGCACATTTTTTTAAAGGAAAAAAATTTCAACTGACCGTACATACAACGGAACCGGGGGGTCTGTCCGGCCCCGATACCTGGCTGACCCGATCCCATACCCCCGTTGTGATTTCAAAGAGTATATCCGGGATCCACCCGAAGGGTCAGTCGGTATCCACGTTATATTCATTTGCGGAGTCGAAGCATCATGAACAAGACAACCATTATCGTCGTCCTTGCTGCCGTCGCCATCCTGGTTCTCCTCGCAGGGTGCACCGGCACCATGCCGGCCGCCGCAGGCAGCCAGCCCGCAGGCGTACAGCCGGCTCAGCTTCCGGCACCGGTATCCCTCAGCCAGACGCCCGTCCAGTACAAGGATGTGAACGGCGTGCGGCTGGCCTACTGGGAATGGGGATCCGGCGAACCCGTCCTTCTCATCGAAGGATTTGGCGGAACCGTTGCGAACGCGACCCCCGCGCAGGCAGCGTGGAACGAGACATTCCTTGGGATTCTCTCCTCGAAATACCATGTCTATGCCTATGATCACCGGGGGATGGGATACAGCAGCACGAACAATGCAACGCCCACGATCCATCTGTATGCCGACGATGCCGCGGAGCTGATCAGGGCACTGGGGTACGACAGCATGAACGTGTACGGGGAATCCATGGGCTCCTCGACGGCGCAGCAGCTGGTAATCGATCATCCGGAACGCGTGAAAAAACTGATCCTGGACTCAAATACCTACGATGCCCGGGTCCCCGAGTGCAAATCCCTGCTCGCTATCCTTGAGAAGAGTGCGTACGACCAGAACCAGACCGCCGGCCTCCGGGCTGAAGCCCAGGCGAACCTGGCCTGGAACGGGACCTGGGACGGCCTCTCCGGGATCCACAAGGATGTCATGCTCGTTGTCGGTACGGCAGACCTGCTGACGCCCCAGCCGGTCTCGGTCCGGATGGCCGGGCAGATCAACGGCTCGTGGCTCGTGCGGTACAAGGGCCTCCCGCACATCGGGTCACGATACGCACCGGTCCAGTACGGCGAGACTGCGCTCTTCTTCCTGGGCACAAACGAGACGCCGACCGGGATCTCCTGAATTTTTTTGATCCGGAACCCGTTTTGAGAGCAGGTATCCTGCCCGGGCGACGGTACAGGCTGCAGGACTGCACAGGGGAGCACAAGGAAAGATCGGGATGATTGGCCCGGAGATCGCGATCTTTTTCCGGCCTGCTTCCGGAAACGCTGCGGCCATCCAGGAATTTCCCGGGATCCCTGCCAATCAAAATAATGGGAAAACTTCCTGCCTGCCTACCCGAACAGCCCCCGGAAAAATACGTTGATTCGTTCCGCTCACGCTTCACGGAAATTCCGGTCGCCAAAAAATGTACCGGAATTGTCCGGGGAGAAAAAGATGTCTTAGGGAACGTTCAGAGCAGCGAAACAAGATTCCGCAGCACGGCCAGGGGATCTTCCGCCTTTACGACACTGGACGCAAGGAGGACGCCATCCGTCCCGAGATCCACTGCTATCTTCACGCATTCCCCGCACTGGATCCCGGCGCCGGTCAGGATTTTGACGTCCGGGTTCACCGCATGAACAGCCGCAACGGAATTTTTGATGATCTCAGGGTTTGCCTTTGAGACCGAGACCCCGCTCCCGATCAGTTCGGGGGGTTCAATCGCCACATAATCAGGACGCAGTGCAGCTGCCGCGGCACTCGTCATGACATTGTTCGTACAGACCACGGAAATCATACCGGCATCCGAGAGTGCCCGGACCCCCGCTTCAATCCCTGCAAGAGTGAGCCTCCGCTCGGAGTGGTTGAGAAGAGATCCCATCGCCCCTGCCTGCTTGAGGGCATCGGCAGTCACATGGCCGGTGAATGCGCCCGGTTCCACGCCATCGACATGCTGGGCAAAGACCGGGGCAGTGAAATGCTGGCTGAGCGGGTGGATGTCCATGTACCCGCAGGCGATTCCTATCCCGACACCGCTCTCCCGCGCTACGGTCTGGGCTGCGGTCGCTATCCGGTGGGCCTTGTGGCCGGTTCCTTCGCGGTACGCTTTCAGGTTGACAAGTATGAACGGTTTTGCCATGCTCTCTTCTCCCGGTCTCTGTTCTTTCGTTAAAATAGGACTTCTACGGTATGAAATTTATGCCTGGCCGGAATTCGCGGATCGTTCTTTTCCGGTCAGTCGGGACTGGTTTTCCGCACAAAGTGGCCGGTGGTGATCCCGCCCCACGCATTGCCCCGGATCTCTTCCTTCAGGGAAGCGAGCCGGGATCGGGAGTCCGGGCCATCGTGCGCCAGAACATCCGCTGCAGCACGATACGCCCCGACCATCCCGGCGACATAGTCCGGTGACCGGCCGCGTGCGTCAATCGCAACGGAACCGACCCCGGCATCCAGGATCTCAGGGAGACGGTCGATAAGACAGAGTTCGACCGCGTTCCGCAGGCGGGTACGGCATTCGCTGTCTTCCGCTACCGGAAAAACCCGCCCGGTCCCGTCGCGGAGGCCGAAGCAGGTTCCGGGGAATCCGGGCTGTACGAGGAGCGAAAGCAGGCGGTCTTCCGTAACCATCACCTCAAGGTTTCCCTGGACCAGCATTTCGACGGCAGGTTTTCCGGGACCGGGTAGCCTCTGCACAAGTTCGCGGATATCCCCGGACGAGAGTTCCGGGGACAGGGTCAGGAGCGAAAACGGCGGCGAGAGGGCACGGAGGGAAACGCCATTGAACAGGTTCAGGCCGGCACCTCCGGAGAGTACGCAACCCGGGTGCGACCTGCGGATCTCTTTTCCAGCTCCCGAATCTTCCACCATGCATCCCGCGATTCCCCGGGACAGGAGTTCCGGGATGCGGGGGCAGGCATGTTCCAGGAACCGGTCCCGCACAATCCCGGGCAGCTTCCAGATGACCTGCGTCCCGGTTGTTCCGGTCATTCCGGCAGCGGTTTCGAGTGCTGCGACCACCAGGGAAAGAAGGTCCCGGTACCATGCATTGCGCCCGTTTTCTGAGGGAGGACATCCGGGCATTCTGACCAGCGGTTCAAAATAAACCCGGTCAGCCCCGGCAGAAACCCCGGCCCGTACACCCTCCATTGTGTCCGTATACAGGGAAATTCCGGGTCTTCCGCAGTTTCCCGGCTCAGTACTACGGCAGGGAATCGCTTCTGGCGCAAAACCGGAGGCAAAAATCCCCCCCTGGTTCCTGGCCTCTGCAACGAGCGGCTCCTCCGGGCAGGAAGCACGCACCAGGATCTCTTCAAGGCCGGTAATAAGATCCCGCCTGAGCCGGTTCAGGATTCCCGGCGGTGCAAACCAGGCACCTTCAATGTCTGCGGTAAATTCCGTAACGGAAAAAACCGTCCCGCTGGTCTTTTCCAGCTGCACCCGCACGAGATCAGCGGAAAGCGGCCGGGTCTTAGCGGGGAGAAGGGGAGATTCTCCCGCGACCGTATGCGATTTCCGTGTCCCATCCGGTAAGGGAATTGTTCCCAGGAGCGTGGGAATCCCGTCAGCGCCGACCGTGAACCGGAGCCGGACCGGAACCAGTTCCCGAATGTCCCTCCGGGATTTCAGGATTCCCGCAGCATATTCATCGAACGCTGCACTCCGGGTCAGGTACACCTTCGCTCCTTTGGGAACGTCCGTGGTTGCAGGGGCGAGGAGGAGGCCCCTGTCGTACACCGGATCCCGGGTGAGGACAAATCCTG
>JBDKRP010000011.1:0-12503 GCA_039683275.1 Methanoregulaceae archaeon
GAACCGGCTTGCAAAAGGAACGGGGGCGACGGTCCTCGTGAAGGTTGAGTCCTTCAACCCGATGAGCAGTGTGAAAGACCGTATCGGCGTCGCGATGATCGAGGCTGCCGAAGATGCCGGACTCATAATACCGGACACAATCATCCTGGAGCCGACCAGCGGCAATACGGGAATTGCGCTCGCGTTCGTTTCAGCTGCACGCGGATACAAGCTAACGCTCGTGATGCCGGAGACGATGAGTGTCGAGCGGCGTAAACTCCTGAAGGCACTCGGTGCGGATCTTGTCCTGACCCCGGGAAAGGAAGGGATGCCGGGAGCTATCCGGAAAGCGGAAGAACTGCTGAAAGAAAATCCCCGGTACTTCTATATCCCCCAGCAGTTCCGGAACCCGGCGAACCCGGCAATTCACCGTAAGACGACCGCAGAAGAGATCTGGCGCGATAGCGGGGGAAAGATCGATGCAATTGTTGCCGGGGTCGGGACAGGCGGAACAATAACCGGGATTGCTGAAGTAATCAAACCAAAAAGGCCGGGTTTTAAGGCAATTGCCGTGGAACCGGACGCATCCCCGGTCCTCTCCGGAGGGCAGCCGGGTCCGCATAAGATCCAGGGAATCGGAGCAGGATTCGTACCTGACGTTCTCAGGAAGGATCTGGTTGACGAGATCATCCGGGTAAAGTACGAGGATGCGGTTGGAACCGCACGGCGGCTTGGAAAAGAGGAAGGCATTCTTGCCGGGATCTCCTCCGGGGCAGCGCTCTGGGCGGCACTCCAGCTCGCGGCACGCAGGGAATATAACGGGAAAACCCTTGTCGTCATCCTCCCCGACACCGGCGAGCGGTACCTGAGTACGGAACTCTTTGAATACAAGGAGAACTAACACCCGCGATCCCGATGACGTTCGAACGCTTACGGGAAGATATCAATACCGTTTTTGCGCGCGATCCTGCTGCCCGCTCAACGCCTGAGATCGTATTCTGCTACCCGGGACTCCACGCAATATGGTTTCACCGGATAGCGCACCGGCTCTGGAACAACGGGCATCTCTTCTCCGCACGGTTCCTCTCCCACATTGCGAGGTTCCTGACCGGGGTCGAGATTCATCCTTGTGCACAACTGGGACGGCGGGTCTTCATCGATCACGGCATGGGCGTTGTGATCGGGGAGACTGCCGAAGTCGGGGACGACGTCCTGATCTACATGGGAGTCGTCCTTGGCGGGACGGCGCTTGAGAAAGTCAAACGCCATCCGACCGTTGAGGATAATGTCGTCATCGGTTCAGGAGCGATTCTTCTCGGACCGGTCAGGATAGGCTCGGGCGCTAAAATCGGTGCGGGATCGGTGGTCATCCGGTCCGTTCCCCCCGGAGCGACGGTTGTCGGTGTTCCCGGGCGGATTGCAGGTCCTGAGTCCGGGCCGGGAACCGATCTTGGACCGGCAGATATGCCTGACCCGAACCTGCGGGTTATGAGTAAACTCCTGGACCGGCAGAACCGGCTCGAGGAACGGCTGCGTGAACTGGAATCCACACTCCCTACCCCCGGTGCCGATACACTGCGACGTAAGCATGAGATCGAAACGGAGATCCGGGATGCACTGCGCGAGATCATTGACCCGGAAGTGGGAATAGATATCGTGGATCTCGGGCTCATCAAAGATATTTCTGTAGAAGATACAATCGCGACAATCAACATGGTTCTCACATCAAAATCCTGCCCGCTGGTTGATCACCTGACCGATCAGGTTACGAGGAAGGTGAAAGGTGTCCGGGGAATAGATATAATCCGGGTGAACATTCTTGACGAACCCTGGAACTGGGACCGGTTCGTCCACCAGAAAGGCGATCTTAAACAGATTTAGGCGCGGGGCAGCCGGGGGATAGGGATCCCCGATCCATCCCTGAGTGAAATTGTCCGTTGCCCCGAAGGCAGAAAATCAACCGTCATTTTTTGCCGGTTCGCGAACCCTGATATACCGATTTGCTGACATTATTTCAGCATTTCAGAACCGTAAAAGAGGCGGCTGAATTTGCCGCAATCGAAATGATTGTGAAACAATTGCCTCGATTCATATGAGGCCGCAGAAACCAGCGAAAATCGTGGAAGAGGCCGGTGTGGCAGAACGGTTTAATGCCTTCGCCTGCAAAGCGAATGTCCGGGGGTTCGACTCCCTCCGCCGGCGTCCAATTCTGGAGATCTGGTATGGAATTATACAGTACGTTATCGAGAACCGTGGAGCCACTCGTAACCCTGAACCCCGAACGAGTCTCGCTGTTCGTCTGCGGCCCGACGGTTTATGATTACTCGCACCTGGGCCATGCGAGAACGTACGTAGTTTTTGACGTCCTCGCCAGGTACCTCCGCTGGACCGGAAAAGAAGTCTTCTACCTCCAGAACATCACGGATGTTGACGACAAGATCATTAACCGGGCAAATTCCGAAGGCGTATCCCGGAATTTCATCTCACGGAAATTTGAAGCTGAGTATTTCCGGGACATGCGTGCTCTCGGGATCGATGCCGTAAGTTACTATGCCCGCGCCACTTCCCATATTCCGGAAATTATCGACCAGATCGGTCGCCTGGTTTCGCGGGGTGCGGCGTATGTCACCGAAAACGGGGTCTACTTCAACCTGGATACTTTTGAGCGGGATGGGGAACTCTCCCGACAGGACAAAACGAACCGGGTCAGCCACGTAACAGATGCAACCAAACATAATCCCGCGGATTTTGCGCTCTGGAAATTCGGGGAGTACGGGGAGTATACCTGGGATTCCCCCTGGGGCAGGGGACGCCCCGGATGGCATATCGAAGATACGGCGATTTCCGAGAAATATTTCGGGCAGCAGTACGATATCCATGGCGGAGGACTCGACCTGATTTTCCCCCACCACGAGGCGGAGATCGCCCAGATGGAATCCCTGGAAGGGAAGCACCCGATGGTAAAGTACTGGCTGCACACAGGATTCCTGACGATCAATGGCGAGAAGATGTCGAAGTCCCTTGGGAATTATATTACGATCCGGGAAGCACTCGGGGTCTGGAGCAAGGATGTACTGAGATTTTTTATCCTGCTGTCCCACTACCGGTCTCCTCTCCAGGCTACCGAAGAAGGAATAACAAATGCCTCGCGGGCGCTCGACCATATCCGTGCAGTCGCGCAAAAAGACGAAGGAGTGAACCCGGAGGGAAGGAAAGCGTTCCTGGACGCGATGGAGTCGGATCTCAATACGCCGATGGCACTCGCCGCAATCCAGACACTCGCTTCAACCGGGGACCTCAGGGCTTTACGGGAGTACGGGGAGATCCTGGGAATAAACTTCCTGCGCGAGACGAGTGCACCCGTAAGTCTCCTCCGGGACATCCGTGCGGAGCTCCGGGCCAGGAAACAGTTCGAAGTGGCAGACATGATCCGGGAGCGGATGGTTGCGGCAGGGATACCCGTCACCGATGCGCCGCTCTGATTCGTGGGTTCCGGAGAACTGACTCCCGGAGAACGGATTATAACGGGAGTCAGTTCCTTGCGGAATGCAAAGATCTCACCTGTACGGCCTTTCGGATAAGTTCCCGGATAAGATTCCTGCAGGCGCCGGCGCCGCAGCTACAAAAAACCCTGTTGGCTCTCGTAAGACGGCTTTTCCGATCTTATCGGAGAAGCCAGGGAAAAAAGATCGTTATTCTTTCTGGAACCGGTGATCGGACCGCACCGTTGCCACCCGTCCCTCGCACCCGGAGAACCAGCCCGGGGTTGCATCCGGGTACGCATCAAACACCGGAATATAGGGTTTGATATCGAGAAGCGGCGTCCCGTCAAGAACATCCACATCTTCGATATGGATCCGGGTCCCGTCGACCCGAACCAGTTTCACAATGGAGATCCCGATGGGATTCGGCCGTTTTGGAGCACGGGTTGCAAAGATACCGTGCTGGCGGGTATCGAGAAACGGGGTGACGAGAAGGTTATACCCCCGGCATCTGTGGAGGGCATAGATGAGAATAATATGGGAGAACTGTTCGATATCAAGAAGGCCCTCCCGATATTCTTCCTGGATCTCGATAGTCCCCTGCACACCCCTTGCCCCTGCAGGCTGGATTGGCATTCCGACCAGATCCTGGTACGGGCTGCGGATGGTCCCTATCGGGCGAAAAACAAACTTCGATTCGTCTCCGGGAATTGTGTTCATGCTGAAAGCCTCTGGAAGGGGGATTATGAATCCGGGATATTCTCCGTGAAGAGATTACATTCCCTCGGTTGAAGAGAGTAGGATCTTAAGATACTTAGGACTTGGGGAAGGAGCGGGAAATAAACAGGTATCCGGATCCTGGCAAAAATCTGTGCGGGACTCAAACCTGACCGGATTCCGGTTTTTTTTACATCAACTTCTATGGGGAATCAGAAAAAAGCGGCAAAAATTTCTCCCAGACAGCCTGATATTTCTCCTGATGCACAAAATAAACCGGTATGAAAGACCTGGGGTGTAGCGGATTGTCTCCCTCCCTGCATGCAAAAACCGATGGCATGAAAACTTCCCGGGCTTCCCGGGCAGATAATTTCACGGAATCCGTGATCCGCGAGATGACGAGGCTTGCGATAGCGAATAACGCGGTCAACCTTGCCCAGGGATTTCCCGACTTCCCCTGTCCGCCGGAACTGAAGGATGCTGCCTGTGCGGCGATCCATGCCGATGTAAACCAGTATGCGATAACCTGGGGGGATAAAGCGCTCCGGGACGCGCTCTCCCGTAAGGTGGAAGCATATAACCGGATGCGCTTTGATCCTGAAACAGAGATTACGGTAGCGTGCGGATCCACCGAAGCGATGATGGCATCCCTTCTTGCCCTGATCTCCCCGGGCGACGAGGCGGTTGTCTTTGAACCGTTCTATGAGAATTACGGGCCGGACACCATCATCTCCGGGGCGGTGCCGCATTTCGTCCGGCTGAAAGACGATTTCTCGCTCGACGAGGAAGCACTGGAATCCGCGTTTACGGATAAAACCCGGGTCCTCATCCTCAACTCCCCGAATAACCCGACCGGGAAAGTTTTCACCCGGGCAGAACTGCGGCTGCTCGCGGATCTCTGTGTCGAACACGATGTCATCGCAATAACAGACGAGATCTACGAACACATTCTCTACGATGGGCACGAGCATGTCTCGATAGGTTCCCTTGACGGGATGGAAGAGCGGACGGTCACCATCGGGAGTTTCTCCAAGACCTACAGTGTCACCGGGTGGCGGGTAGGCTATGCACTTGCCCATAAAGACCTGACCTCACGGATACGGAAGATCCATGATTTCCTGACGGTCGGAGCGCCGGCTCCCCTCCAGCGGGCCGGGGTTGCGGCGCTGGATCTTCCCCAGTCCTATTACCGGGATCTCGTGGATCTCTATTCCCGGAAACGGAAGATCCTCTTTGACGGTCTCACGAAAGCCGGCTTCAAATGCCCGCTTCCCGAAGGTGCCTATTACATCTTCGCAGACATCTCGGAATTTGGTATGAGCGATACGGAATTTGCCCGGCACCTCGTCGAAACCGTGGGGGTCGCGGCAGTTCCGGGAAGTTCTTTCTACCGGGACGGCGGCGAAAGCCAGGTACGGTTCACCTTCTCGAAGAAAGACGAGACGCTCGAAGAAGCCGTACACAGACTGGAAAAACTGGACTGATAATTGAGAACCCTGAATGGCAGAAAAATACCAGGATACAACAGTCGAAACCCGGTCAGGAAATACGAACCCGCTTTATTTCAAAAATATAATTCACGGATTCAGTTTCGCTGGAGCGCCTGCATGAACCGGTCCCGTATAAACGCCGGATTACAGGGGATGTTCTTCACATCCGAATTCCCCGGCCGGATAACCACATGGATAAAACGGGGACCGGAGCCCGGGGTTTCCAGAGCGGCCCTGATTTCCTCCGGCGTCTGGACCCGGCAGGTATTCGTGAACCCTGCGGCAATTGCAAGCAGTTCGAGATCTGCCGATACTGCAGCCGTATTCGGCTGGTTTCCGGTGCTCCCGAATGTTCCGTTATCCAAACAGATAATAGTCAGGTTGGCAGGCCGGGTTGACGCGATCACCGGGAGGATCGCGGTACCAAGCAGGCTTCCGTCGCCGTCAAGAACAACTACGTCCCGCTTCGGGGCCGCATGGGCAATACCAAACCCAATCGGAGAGGCCTGGGTGTAACTGCCCAGCATGTAGAAGTTCAGGTTCCGGTCCCGGACAGCATACAATTCCCTGCCGGGAACCCCGATGTTTGCAACCACCGCAGTCTCATCCGGAAGATGGGTCATGAGGGATCGGATAGCCTCATACCGGGTCATGGCCGGGTTCCGGGCCGGACGCTCGTACACCAGATGAACGGCCGGGCGGGAATCCCGCCGTGTCCCGCATACCGGAGAGCAGGAAGGATCTGGATCTTCCAGGCAGGGGGGCGCGATGAGAGCCACGCAGGGTATTTTCTCATCGAATGATTTCCGGATAACGGTTCCAATCTTCCCGAGTTCATCTCCGGATCCGATAATCGTACAGGGGATCCCCGCAGCATCAAGGATCTTCGGGAGGGCCCGGTTGAAAGGGATCTGGGCAGGAATTTTTTCGGTATCGCCACCCCGCCAGCTCGCAATAATGGGAAGCGGGAGATCGTAGGTCCGGTGCAGGGAAAGAAGGGCATTGAGCATGTTCCCGAGTCCCGAGCTCTGGATCACCATTGCAGGACGCTTCCCTGCGAGGTACTCCCCGGCACTGACCCCGACACCGTCCTCCTCGCGGGAGAGCCCGATATGCGGAAACTTTTCCGGAAGGAGGAAGAAGAGATCGCGCGCCTTATCGCAGGGAAGGGTCAGGGCGCAGTCAATCCCATTCTCCTTCAGGATTCCGATTACCGTATCTTCATGCATGGTTTTTCACCCAGTCTGTCAGGTCAGGTTCCAGGGCATCGGGACAGGAACCGGCAGGAACCGATGCGCAAACCGTGAGCGGGAATATCCGGTGTGCGGGATCCTCACGGATTCTCGCGTAACCGCCTCCCGTAATATTGAGAAGGATAGTATCCCGGGGGGAAATAATACCCTGCCCGGCTGCCTGCATAAGGGACGCAACCGCTACCGCTGCCGCAGGATCCGGATCGATTCCTTCCAGGTCTTCAAACAGTTTCCCGGCGGAATACGCTTCACTATTGGTAACTGCGTACATCGTTCCCCGGGTATCTTTCAGCGCATCATAGGTTCCCCCGCAGATCCCATAGGGCGGATTCCGGTTTGTAAGCACATCGGCAGATACCTGGGATATTCGGGATTTTGCATCCGGCATGTCCAGATCCGGAATAATTTCCCGACGGCCTTCACGAAACGCCGAGACCATCGGGGTAAACGGGAGGTTCTGGGAAAGATGGAGTCTGGGGAGGATTGAACCGAAACGCCCGTCTGTCCTGAGGCGGAGGGATGCCTCCCATGCGGCAATTCCCCCGGTCCCGCTTCCGACAGCCTGGAAATAATGATCCGGCATCCTGCCGATGGTAAACGCGGCGTCCAGCATCACGGTCCCCATCCCATCCCTGCGGGCTACATTCTTCGCTCCGCCTTCGGGGACAATCTTTTCCCCCGGCGCAATTTCCCGGGAAATGGTGATCGCATCGGTATAATCCCCCTTAACCGTAACGATATAGAGGTTGTTTGCGGGAACGGTCGTCCAGAGCCGGTGCAGGGAAGATTCCGGAACCACAAGGATGGCCGGAATTCCGGTTATCGCGGAGACCTGGGCGAATGCCCGGGCGGTATTTCCGGCTGACGCAAGAACAAGGACACCCCCGCCTTGTTCCTGCAGACGCAGCATGGTGGGAAATGCTTCCAGTTCCTTGAAGGAACAGGTCGTTATCCATGCATTGCGTTCCGGGCAGTAACCGGAAAACCCGATATAGAGACGGGAAAGCCCCAGTTCCCGTGCAAGGCCTTCGCTCGGGTAAGTCACCGGGCCCGACCGGGTGGATATTTTTCCCTGGACCGGAAGCCAGTCAGAAAACCGGAACATACCTTCTGACGAATTGAGATCGAGCCGCTTCTTCCGGTACCCGGTCCTGATCAGGGCATCGTGCCCGGTCCCGCACCGGCTGGTAAACCTGTCAGGAACGATCCTGTTGCAGAGGGTGCATCGGAGAACGTATTTGTCCATTGTGAGTCACAACCTGTTTTTTCCCTTTTTCCGGTAAATTCCCTGCCGGGTATCCTCAACTGAGAATCCGGATATCCTCGATCCTGACATGGGTGCCAAACGATTTTTTCAGGATCATGTTCACAACACCGGTGTGGGAGAGTTGCAGCATACAGCTCCCGGGCAGGAACCGCTGGCGAAGCCCAATCGCGGGCTCGCGTTTTTGCGTCTCTGCAATTCCTTCAAACCCGATCACATGATATGCCTGAACGTCATGAACCGGCCCCTTCCGTGCCTCAATGGGTCCAACGGTATGACAGGTAACGACGCCGGTGACTTCATTTGCTGCAAGAACCCGGAGGCCGTGATAGACCGGGCACCCCTGGCCCATCGGTCTCCCGGTTACGATGTCACCTGCCTGAATTCCCCAGCGCTCCACGAGATCCGGGCGAAATGGCTGGATGAATTTCTGTGCGGAGGGTTCCCCGGGAAACGGCTTGAGGACAAAGTCGTACTCAAATCCCAGGATATCTTTCCCGGAGTATGCGGCGCAGCCGGTAATTCCTGAAGATGAACAGCTGCCTGCATAGTAGGGACAATCAGGCGCCGACTTCTCACCGGTCCCCAGGAGCCGCAAGAATCCGGAGCATGTGCGGACTCCGCATGCACCGCAGTCTTTCCCGGGAGGTGCCCAGGGCATTTCCTTTTAGTCCCCCCTGTACAGGTTATCGGCGCCGTCAAGGGCTTTCACAACCCCGAAATGGTGCTGCCAGCCAATCTCTTTCTTGCCGACACAGATTGTGCAGACCCCGACAGGCGGGACACCCCGGAGGACGATGCCATCGACATTTTCAACCGGGGGGGCTTCTTCGATTGCCTGGAAGAGGTACCGGAGACCGGTTCCTTCGATTGCGTTCGTTTCGATGATATCTATCGCAGGTGCGACTTCCTTCACCTGTTCGCGGAAGACTTCCTTCTCGACCTGGGACACCAGATCTGTCTTTGTCACGATTGCGATATCGGCAAGTGCAATCATGGGTGACATCTTCAGGGGTGTATTCGTTCCGCTTACGGCAGACAGGACAATAATTCCGAGAGACTGGGTAGTGAAGGGAGTACACCGGAGGCAGAGTCCGGCACTCTCAACGATCAGGTGTTCCGCACCAAGTTTTTCTGCCCAGGTGATTGCGTCGCGGAGCACCATGATCCCGACATGATCCGGACAGAGATCTCCGGAATAGACCTTTCGTGTCGGTATCCCGAACTCGGCTGCAAGTTCCTCATCTTCGAAAGCCCGGACAACATCGATCTTAAGATATGCGAGCTTGCTCTTTTCGCATAACTGACGGATAACTTTCCTCGCTACCGCGGTCTTTCCGGTGCTGGGCGGTCCTGCAAAAATGAGGAGTTTCATGCCGGACACCTCGCATCTGCGAGAATTTCTCCGGCCCGGACCCTCTCGCGGAGGGAGGAAATAACTTCGTTCATCTGCGAGAGACTGTCAATTACTGCCTGCTCTTTATTTCCGGGAACGAGCACCTGTTCGATACCGCCATTTTTCATGATAATTCTCCTTCCGGCAAGGAGGGCAAGGAGGGGATCATGCGTCACGAAAAGAACCGATTTTCCGTATTTTTCCAGGAGCGTCATCACTTTGTCCTTGAAAATGCCGCCGCTCTCCACCTCATCAAGGAGAATCAGGGGGGCATTACTGATCTCGATGGCATCTGCAATCAGGAGGGAGCGGGTCTGGCCTCCGGAGAGCGAGGTCATCCGCATCCCGTTTGCTATCCCTTCTCCGGTGAATTCATTCGCAAGGGCTACCGTACGCTCGACAATACGATCATTCCCGATTTTGCGTGCCCGTACATGCATCTCCAGAAACCCGGACACGGTCAGATCGGCAAGGCACTTGGTGTTCTGGGAGATAAGCGCTATTGGTTTCCGGGAGGGATCTCTCACGAGAGCATCGTCCGGGAAATCCCCGTTTATAAGTACGGTCCGCCCGGTTACCGTGTCCTTGCGGGCAAATACCTCGATATCATTGATAAGAGCTGTTTTTCCGGATCCGGTTGACCCCACGATGGAGACGATCTCTCCGGCACGTATCGTAATTCGATTGAAGGATTCCTGCTTTCCATCCCGCCTGTGCCCGGGAAGAATCGTGATCTCATCAATGCTCATGGACGCCATACCGGAATATCGAAACGGGATGACATATACTTTCTCAAAAGTGAAAATAAATTTGCATTTAAAGGAAAATTTTATCTATAATATTCTACTATGCGGTAATTATGTTCTCAAAAAGGATATTTGAAACAGGTTTGCGGGAGGCCCTTGAAGAGGAACTTGCCGGGCAGAACATGTCAATAAAAGATCTTGCTGTACGGAGCGGGATCCCTCCTGCAACCCTGTACAAGATAAGTTCCGGGGACCGGGACGTACGGTTTTCGACCGTAAAGCGGCTCGTCCAGGTACTGGAACCGCGCCGCAGGGATTTCATCGCGGTAATCGCTGCAAAGTTCCTGCTCGACGAGGTCGAAGGCGAAAAAATTCCGGTCGGGGATCGGATCTTCCCGATTATCGGCTACCCGGCAAACTCGATCGATGAGTGTATCGCTGCAGCGATACGGGCCCAGAAAGAGGGAGCTGCAGGGATCGTCTGCGCGCCAATCCTTGCATCTTTTGTCGAGAAAATTGTGGATATCCCGGTAGCAATCATGAAACCGAAACCAAAGATGGTTCTTGATTCGATCGAATCTATTGCAAAACGCCTTTGAAAAACGAGTCGTGTATTCAGGCCTGGCTGAATCCCGCAGAATAATGTTCGGGTTCCTTGTGGATACGGTTGATCAGATTGGGAGAGAAAAGTTCCCCGGCTGAAATTTTCCGCTTTGTGTATCCGAGCGAGAACAATTTTTCCGCGAACCGTTCGGTGGATGCAAGGTACTCGGGAGGCAGGGAGGCGCAATATTTTGGGGATATCCGGTAGGCTGCTTCAGCAAATGGTGCGTCAATGAACCCGGTCGTTCCGGCCACCACCCTTGCGCAGCCGGCCGGGTCCTGCCGTATCCATTGCGAGGCAGCTTCGTGAGCCCGCAGGAATCTTTCAAGCAGATCTTCGTTTGCGAGAAGGTTCCGCATCACCACAATGCCGTAACTCGGGTTCCAGGGCCAGAGTTGATCCGGCGGAACGACAAGACGGGCCTTCCCGTATCTTTCAGCTGCAATCGCAAGTGCAGGGGTTCCTGCAGCAGCTGCAATCTCCCCGTCTTCCAGTGCTGCGGGTAAAAAATCCGCCCAGGGATAGTTGACAACCTGAATGCCAGATCCCTGATATGCCGATAAGAGATCCCGGACAATCACATCGTGAATGGAACCACGGGGCGGCGTACCAATCGCGGCCCCTTTGAACTGCGCAAGGAATTCGCCCCGGCTGGCGCATTCATGAAGCGATCGAATGCCGCCCCCTGCAACCATGACGGTTCCTTCCACGTGTCCCCCGGCAATACATGCAAGAGGGATACCCCGGTCAATACCGATGATGACCGGAGGAAGGCCGATGTACGCGAGATCCAGATTCCCTGCCTGCATGGATGCAACGATGTCCGGACCTGAAGGAAAGAGTGTCCAGGCAGCAGTAATATCCTGATCTTTCAGGATATCGCTTCCCCTGAGCAGGAAAGCTGTGTGATAAACGGTTGACAGATAACCGATCCGGAGAGAGCCAGACTGGGACATGGGAATCATACCTTTTTCACGGGGAAAGGTAAGCTAGTCGTTGTGCACTGGATCCACAAATACTATCGGATCAGATTGCCGTTCCTGAAAAATACCCTTTTGATGGCCTCTGAAAAATGGGTTGAATCTCCCGGTAGTATTAGTCATTCTTGGTGAGTGCGATTGCAGGAGGGGGTATTTCAATGACCCGGAGAGACAAAGGCCGGGAAGTCTGCAGTCACAGGTTACGCGGAGGTAGCGGGAACACTTCCGGCCTTCCAGCCCGGGCATCAGGGAACGGATAGTTCCCACCGATAATATTCCGATGCAGATCTGGCGCCGCGATACCTGGCAGGGATCACGGGTTCCCATCGTGGGAGGATCGGGATTCCCGTTCCGCCCGATCCCGGCCGGATTGTTATCGGCAGGGTTGCGCACCTGTGGCCATTTACCTGGACAGATTTCTGTTCGGGCCGAACTTGTAATTCATCCCGCTCACCGGCCGGTTTTACCGCAGTCTGATTTGCGCGACACCTGGTAAAGACGACTCCGGGAACCGGGCCCGTTCCTTCAACATATCAGGAAGATTAACCGATTCCGACCTGAACATCTCAGATGGAAGACAGTTGGGCAAAAG
>JBDKRP010000012.1:0-5696 GCA_039683275.1 Methanoregulaceae archaeon
ATTTTCCCAACAACCAAGATCGTTTCCGGAATGTTTCGGTCGTAACGTGTGAAGCCCGCCTGCGGGCGGAGTTCGCGTGCTCGTCCCTGCGCCCGCTCACGAACAGGAAAATAACCCGGGATCGCAGGGATTGAACCGGGACCAGCGAGATCCCCTGAACCGGCAGTTGTTTTGCGGTTGGGCGGAGGGACGAGCACGGCCGCATTCCTTCACAATGATCCGCTGAGGGTCCCAAGTAACCTTGTCGAACTGGTAGCTGAGAAGTCACGCATGAGGAAATGTTCTCATACTCCTTCTTCGCCCACTCATGAACAGGAAAATCTCCCGGAATATCCCTGAAAAAATGAGCGGGGATCTCACTCACAAAGCTAAATAGAAACGGGCTTTGAAAAAGTCTGAAAGAAGATCTCCCTCAAATCGTACTGCAGGACGCATCCTCCCTGAAGATCCAGTTCCGGTAAATGATCGGAGTCACGATTGTCGTTATCAGGCTCATGAACACGACTGCGATATAGATCTGCTGCCCGATGATCCCTTCGTTCAGGCCGATGAGCGCAACGATCATTGCAACCTCCCCCCGGGGTGCCATCCCGAACCCGATGATCAGCGAGTCACGGTTGCAGATCCCCATTGCTTTTGCAGGAAGCCCGCAGCCGATCAGTTTGGTGAGGAGGGCTACTATCGTGAGGACTACGATGAAGATCACGGCTTCCGGCGTGAGGACATGCATATCGATTAAGACCCCGAGCGAGACAAAGAAGATCGAGGCAAAGATAATCTGGAGATAATCGGCTCCCTCTTTTACGTCCTTACTGTTCCGGAGGCCGACCGCGTTAAAGGATACCCCCGCAATGAACGCCCCGACAATTCCGGAGAGTCCCACATAGTCAGCGATCATCGCATAGAGGAACGCGATCATCAGGGCGAAGATGAAGACGAACTCCGGGTATTTTTCCGCGATGGATGATTCGTCCAGCCGTTCGATCAGCCTGCTGACATATTTTATACCGATGTAGCCGAAGATCGCGATGAACCCGACCGCTTTTATGAAGACTATTCCGATTGCAGGAATCGAAAACTCGCCGGTCACGACATCGTTCGTAATTGCGAGGGCGAGGAGCCCGAGAACGTCGTCGATGACCGCAGCACCGATGATTGCCTTTGCAGCTTCCGTCTGGAGTTTCCCCATCTCGCGCAGGACGTTTGCCGTGATCGCGATACTGGTCGCTGTAAGGGCGGTTCCCACAAAGAGTGCAGACGTGAAGGAATACCCGAACGCAATCGCAATTGCATACCCGCCGATCCAGGGGACGATAACGCCGACGAGAGCAATAATCCCGTACTTTATATTGACAATATCCCGTGCATCGAACTCAAAGCCGATGACAAATAAGAGGATAATCGCCCCGAGCTGGGCAAGGCCCTGGACGAAATCCGTGTACGTGATGAGTCCGAGGAGGCTCGGCCCCATGATAAGGCCGACCAGGATCTCCCCGATGACTGCGGACTGGTTTATCCTGGACGCAAGGAGGTACCCTGCAAGAGCCACGAAAAGAAGCAGGCTCATCTGGAACTCAATGGAGGATGCAAGAGACTCCATACGATATTATGGGAAATGCGCTCTTATTAGGCTGCTGAATTTCCGGAACATCACAACCTCCCGGGAAAAACGAAGGTTCCGGAACCGGAAAACTGTTTGGAAGGACTGTTGTCTGGTTTTTGGTTGTTTTCTTTCCGTTTTAAAAAAGAACAAATTATTTATGAGATTTCCCCCCAGTTCTTTGTAAGAATGGAATTGAATAATGCCTCATCATCCAAAGTGATCAAATCGATGGGGCTCGTCTTCGGGGATATCGGGACCAGCCCGATCTACACCGTAGGTGCAATCCTCCTCCTGATCCTGCCCACCTCAAAAAATATTCTCGGTCTCCTCTCCCTCATCATCTGGACGCTTGTCGTCCTGATCACGGTCCAGTATGCATGGCTTGCGATGCATCTTGGGAGCAAAGGTGAAGGGGGAACTATCGTTCTCAGGGGGATTCTGGTCTCGCTCCTCAAACCAGGTCCTCTTGTGACGGGAGTTACCTTCCTCACCATCATCGGGATAGCGCTCTTTATTGGAGACGGAGTCATAACTCCTGCAATCTCCATTCTCTCCGCAGTCGAAGGAATTGCATTCCTTCCCGGCTGTGAAGGAATCGGGCAGGGACTTTTGGTCCTGATAGCAGCTGCAATAGCAACCTGCCTTTTCTATTTCCAGAAACGCGGCACGGAAAAAGTTGCCTGGGCATTCGGGCCCATCATGCTCACCTGGTTCCTGGCGCTTGCCATTACCGGGATCTGGTCGATTCTCGGGGCCCCCGAAGTCCTCCTTGCACTCAACCCGTTCTTTGCCATGAGTTTTCTCTTTGAGAACGGACCGGCTGCATTTGTTGTCCTGTCGGCAGTCATTCTCTGTGCCACCGGGGGAGAAGCCTTGTACGCGGATATGGGTCACCTTGGCAGGACCCCCATCCTGAAAGCATGGGGGTTCGTGTTTCCCACGCTTGTCATCAGTTACCTTGGCCAGGGGGCTTATGCCCTCCAGCACCCGAATGCGCATTCCGTTCTCTTTGAGATGATCCATGGGATCAGCCCGTATCTTTTCGTCCCCTTCCTTTTCCTCTCCATCGCAGCTACCGTGATTGCGTCGCAGGCAATGATCAGCGGGATGTTCTCTATCGTGTACCAGGCCATGGGAATACGGCTCCTCCCAAAAATGAAAGTCGATTATACGTCCCCCGAGCTCCGGTCCCAGATCTATATCAATACCGTGAACTGGCTCTTATTTGCGGCAGTCATCCTGGTGATGTTCCAGTTCCAGACTTCGGAAAAACTTGCATCGGCCTACGGTCTTGCGGTAACCGGTACAATGACCATCTCCGCGATCCTGATGACCTTGATTTTCCTACAGAAAAAAGAGGTCACGAAAGGATGCATCGCTGCGGCGCTCATTGGTATTGATTTCATGTTCCTCCTGTCCACGTTCACGAAGATCCCGCATGGGGCGTACTGGGCGCTCATACTCGGAGGGATTCCGCTTCTTGTGATCCTTGCATTCATCTACGGGCAGGATCGGCTCCAGTCGATGATGAAACCTGTCCATCTCCCTGACTTCCTGCGGGAGTACCGGGCTGGATACAGTTCTTTGAACCGGATCCGGGGAACCGCCCTCTTCTTTGCGAGCGACATCGAATGGATTCCCCGGTACATTTCACGGATCCTCTTCAGGAACGAGATTATCTATGACGAAAATATCCTGGTGTGCGTCAAAACAGAGGATTACCCGTTCGGTATTGATATCCGGTTTGACCGGGATCTTGCGCCGGGACTCCATACGTTCACGATCCGGGCCGGCTACACCGAAATCGTCGACATCGTCTCACTCCTGCGGGCCGCAGGAATCCACGAAAAAACGATCTTCTATGGGATCGAGAACGTGGTGACCGATAAACCGTTCTGGATACTTTACAGCCTCATCAAAAAAGTCTCTCCTCCCTTCGTCCAGTTCTACAAACTACCGGCCGAGGAAATTCACGGAGTTGTGACGAGAATCGAGATGTAGGATCCGGTTATTCCGGTCATCTGTCAGACAAAGAATGCAACCCGGCCCTTTTTTATGCACCAGTCCCCGTCCCCCGGTATCCTGCTTGCATCCTTTATAAACTCAATTTCTCCGTCGGAAAAAACGACCCCCGTAAAGGCCCCTGGAAGTCCCGATCTCATGCCAGAACAGGGAAACTATCGATCTCAATTTCCGGGGGCCGCAAAACGCTTCTATTTTGCGTGGATTTAGACTGTTTTAATCAGGTATTTTTTGAAAATAACCGATTAAATCAATATTTTCCGTCGGCGTCGACACCGTTTCCCATGGAACCGGATCCGGTTCTCTTTTTTGGGGTAATCCGGGGCTGAATTGAGCCCGGATTGGGTGGGGAAAAGGGTCGGTCCGGATGGGTCCGGAAAGGGGGGTGTACCGGGGAGGATACGGCCTGACGGTGACCAGGCCTCTCTCATGATCCGGGAGATGGGGGAGGCAGGGAATATCTCCCTTTTTGGGAATTATTATTTTGCATGGGTTTCATGCGAAATGAAGGATGCACCTCCAGGAGATACATTGAAGAGAACGAAATCGGGAGATCGCAGGATTAATTAATCCCCATTTTCAGCTCGTATTGACAGATATGATTTTTGTTTGGGGATTTACCGTGACACAATTTTTCTTCAACGGGGGTGTGGGGATTCATGTTCAATGAGGGGAGAGCAACACCTTAATTTAATAATTTTGTGAAGCAAAACCATAAAATCGGAGTAATAATTCTTGAGTTCTCAACAGACTATTTCAGCGGATTTTCCCTACGAATCTAAGTATATCTCCGTCAATAACACCCGGATACATTATGTTGAAGCGGGAACGGGAGATCCACCGGTTCTTCTTTTACATGGGATTCCCACGCATACTTATCTATGGCGGAATGTCATCCCCCATATATCCCCCTTTGCGAGGACAATAGCTGTTGATCTTATTGGATTCGGTAAATCAGATAAACCAACGAATATCGAATACGATTTGCCGATGTATACCCGGTTCCTGGAATGTGTTATTGAGGCGTTGGATTTGAAAAATGTCACAATAGCAGGTTTGGATTTGGGTCTGATTGTCGGATTGAACTATGCGATGAGGAATGAAGAAAATATACGGGGCCTGGTACTGTCTGAAGGGTTCTTTCAGCCGATGGATATAGCATATAAAAACTTACCATTTATGAACCGGCTTTCTTTAAGGTTGATGAAAATTCAGAGACTTGCAGAACACATGATTGTTCATAACGGTGAAAAAATGGTGGAACAAATGATTTCCACTGCCACTGTCAGAAAACTCACAACAGAAGAAATAACCCGGTACCAAATTCCCTTACGTGATGAAGCAGTCAGAAGAAAAGTCTGGTTAGAGGGAATCGGGCCAACGATTATAAAACCTGAATCGGAACAACCGGGAGATTTAATCGATTTGATTAACCAGTACTCGGAAAAATTATCTAAAAGTCCCGTTCCTAAATTGCTCCTGTATGCTGATCCCGGGATGGTCATATCGAAAAAAACCGCAGAATATGCCCGGAAAGTTATTCCCAACCTTGAATTGAAATATATTGGAACGGGTAAACATTTCCTGCCGGAAGATCAGCCGGTTAACATAGGACACGCTATTGCTGACTTTTACCGAGGTTTGTAGTTTCCCTTGTTATCTGTAAGGAGATCGCTCTCCCGCCGGTATTGCAGGTTATGTTCCGGGAAGAGGAATCCGGCTGAGCCCGGAAAACAATAATCCTTAAACATTATCCCTGCTCCAGTTATTCATTATGCCGGCCCCCGGGACCCGAGGTCATACCTGATGGATATAGTCGTCGGCCTTGTAATCATCGTATTACTCTCAATTGTCGTCCTTCTTCTCGGCCAGCGGTTCCATGTTCCCAGTATCGTCTGTTTTCTCATCATCGGCATGGTGGTCGGCCCGTACGGCCTCTCTGTCCTGAGCGAGCAGTCAACTATCGAGACAATCGGGGAGATTGGTGTCATCCTCCTGCTCTTCACCATCGGCCTTGAATTTTCCTTTGAGAAACTGATTGGGGCATGGCGGATATGTATTGTCGGGGGCG
>JBDKRP010000013.1:0-7319 GCA_039683275.1 Methanoregulaceae archaeon
CCTCAGCGGTGCACATCAGGATCAGTATCCAGGGGACGAATTCGATCTGGCGGGGCGGATGGCAATTCAACAGCTACTCGGATACGGTGACGCTGGAGCTGGAACAATCCCCGGGATGGATCGGCGCTGAGGGCATTCTCCGGACTGAAGAGGGCGTGTACTATTGAGCGGTCCGGCCGACCGGATGCATGCTTTTCTCATTCAGGCAAATTAAAAACCCCTTTATCGATGCAGATACAATTCCCATGGCATGGAACCGGCCCCGGCAGGTGCTCCCGTATACGGGTATACGCTCCTGATCGTTTCAATCGCGCTCGCCAATTTCATGGCGGCATTCGATTCAACCATTGTCACGATAGCGCTTCCCGTGATTGCGAAGATCTTCAGCCTTCCCGCATCCCTGGCAGGCTGGGTGATCACCGTGTACGTGCTGGTCATGGCAGCGTTCGTTCTCGTGTTCGGCAAACTCTCGGACGGTATCGGGTACAAAAAAGTGTTCCTGTACGGATTTCTGCTCTTCACGGCCGCGTCGTTCGCCTGCGGGTTCCTCCCGGAATTCGTCAGCTCATTCCCCCTCTTCCTCGCCTCGCGTGCCGTCCAGGCCGTAGGCGCCGTCATGTTCGTATCGGTCGGGCCGGCCATGATCACCGCATACGTCCCCCTGGAGCTGAAAGGAAAGGCGATGGGTACGACCTTTGCGTTTGCGGCCCTCGGGATGACCCTTGCCCCGATGGTCGGCGGCATTCTCACGCAGTACCTCTCCTGGAACTGGATATTTTATATCAACATCCCGATCGGGATGTTTGCCCTTCTTCTCGGAGAAAAGGTTATCCCGTCAGGGGAGCAGAAAAAGATGGTTCCCGGGTTCGACCGTGCGGGAGCCATCTTCATAGCGGCCGGGCTTGCATCCCTGCTCTACGCCATGTCGGAAGGCCCGGCGGCCGGGTGGACTTCCCCGGTTATCCTCGGATGCTTTGTCCTCGCGATTCTGGCGCTGTGCGCCTTCATCCGGTGCGAACTCACCGTTTCCGACCCGCTGCTCGACCTGCGCCTGCTGAAGCAGCGGAATTTCTTCCTTACCAACCTGGCAATCGTACTCGTGATTGTCGCGAATGTCGGGATCCTCTATCTCTTCCCCTTCTGGCTCCAGCTCGTGCAGGGATACACCCCATCGGTTGCCGGGCTGATATTCACGTCGCTCTCGGTGGCCGTGATGGCCGGGGGGATCCTGGGCGGGCAGCTCTATAACCGGGCCGGGGGGCGGCGGATCAACATCGCTTCCGGGATCCTGGTCCTTGCCGGGTACCTTCTCCTGACCGGGATCCGGCCGGATTCGCCGGTCTGGTTCATGGTCCTCTGCCTGCTCCTGATCGGCCTCGGGTTCGGGATGCTCCTGACAGCGGCATCGACCATGACGATGATGGCGGTCCCGAAAAAATACCAGGGCATGGTTTCGGGGTTCATCTGCCTTGAGCGGTTTGCACCCCTGACCATCGGGATCGCCCTCTTCACCATCGCGTTTGTCGGGGGCATGAATGCGGTTTCCTCCGGGAGCGGGGTTGCAACGGAAGCCCTGGTGGATATCCCGGGCAGCGTGCTCGTAGCCGGGTTCGGGCAGGCGTTCCTGTTCGGGTGCCTGGTCAGTGTTGTGCTCCTCGTTGTGGCTGTGCTTGCACGGCAGGAGATCCATCCGGATTACCGGGCGGTACCGGCTGACGCTGGTGCTCAGAGGAAGGACTGACACGCGGACTGCTTTTTTTTGACCTCCCTCCGGCACTCCGGTAAAGACCAGAGGATAGCCGGATCCGGAATTGCATATCAGCGGACCGGGTAACCAGACCTTTTCAGCGGAAAACCGGGGTGATCCGGGATACCATGCCTATGCCAGTCGTTCCCGGTACCTCCGGCCTGCTTAGAGGATTCCCGGGAAAAACCATTATCACGAAAACATAAATATTATATTTATAATATATTTTGTTGCCATACAGGCAGAATGCGGCAGGGAATCTGCACGATCAAGGGGCAATTCCCTGACGGTATTGAAGACAATCACAGGAAACCAAGGAATCGGAGATGTAAGCATGACAATGTACAACGATCTGTATGTCCGCGATAACTTTGGGGATACCGGCGTCATTCCGTCAACCGGTAATCCGTACCAGTCACCGGACATAATCCCTTTCCAGGACAAAGTACTGACGTGGACCGAGGCAAATTCAACCTATGCCGGTCCGGATATCGGTAAAGCCATCGTAAACGGCGGGATCAACAATATCTTTGTCCGGGCCAGGAATCTCAACTCGGCTGCAGGTGCCGGGAAAGCCGAGCTGTATTATACCGATTACTCGCTCGTCCTCATACCGGCACGGTGGATTCCGGTGCTGAGCGCCGGGAAAGAGAAATCCCTGTCCTTTGTGGATGGTTCAGGGAAAACGGCGATCGCTCCGAACGGCAATGCAATCTCAAACCCCTCCTTCCTCCTGACCGGTCTGCCCCCGGGCCCGCACTACTGCATGATCACGGTGGTACAGACAACCGCTCATCCGGTCACGATCCCCGCATCGTTTCCGTCCAATGCAGCTTTTTCCCAGTGGGTCCAGAACAATCCTGCCGTGGGCTGGCGCAACATCAGCTATTCGCCGAACACCCTCACCCAGATGAGTCGGATCATGCGGTTTGGAAACATCAACCTGCAGGCCGCGTATTTCACCATCGTTATTACCGGGCGCGGGTTTGTCCCCGGTACGATGATCCGGTCCCAGTGTACCGACACGGCCTGCCCCATCGACCAGAGTGCGCCGCTTCCCCAGCCGGACACCCAGGGCAACCAGGTCATAAGTTTCGTGACAAATGTCCCCGGGAATTTCTGGGGCGATCTGGTACTGACGGCCACGTCACCGGGAGGGAAGTTCCCCACGGGCGCGAGCCTGACGATCTCCTATTATCAGATTCCCGATACCTCCGACGCACTGGACATGGCGGTTGCACGGCGGTTCATAACGGCCAGCGCTGCCGGGGAGAATACAGACTTTGCAACGGCCATGCTCATCAAGCTCGGCGAATGCACGATCCGTATCACGGATAACCCGCAGCAGGCGGAAGGATAACCGGTCCTCCCTTCTTTTTACCGGGTCCGATAATAGTTTTCGGGAAAGAGAAGGTTTCCCGGGAATTGCCGGGGGATTCCCTCTCCCGGCTGTTCCGGTGTCCCGGCGTTATTGTTCGGCCGTGAACTCCACAAAATACGGGTGCCCCCGCGTCACCACCTTGTTGGTCTGCCACGACCCGCTGTCGCTCTTGTTCCTGAACGGCACGGGACTGCAGGAGTTGTTCATCACCAGCGGGCAGGCGTACTGGAATGCGATCGTCTTTCCGCTTCCCTCGTTGGCATAAGTGGCAGACCCTTCGGTGCCCTGTACCCCGGGGTAGTCCTGCAGCCAGAACCGGGCCCGCCGCAGGGGGTCGATCCGGGAAGGCGGGGGCACGACGTACCACCCGTGAACGTCCTGCTGCGCCTTGAGGTCCATGGCAAAGTAGGTCCCGTTTAAGACGGAGATAAAGCAGGAGTAATCCGCGAAGGGGGAGTACACGAGCGAGTCTTCGGGGAAGGTCCCGGGGGTAAAGGGATCGGCAGGTTTCTGGACGCCCATGATGGAGAGGTTCCCGGAATCGAGATCGATCTCGCCGAACGTTATGGGGTACTGGAGATTTCCGCCGGGAAGCGGCGAACACATGTACCCGCAGTTGATGTACCGGATCATGGCCTCTTTGAGCCCGCCCTTGGGTATGTGCGTGTGTCCCAGGATGGCGATGTTCGCGTCGATATCGCTCTGGATGGCGTCCCGCTGGGCCCACCAGGCAATGTAATCCCCGTTGAAATCGGCAGTCGCCGACTTGATGGCAGGAAGGACGCCGTATTTCTGGATCCACTGGGTCCCGAGGTTGTCATAGATCTGCTCTGCTTCGGCAAAAGTCACCACCCTGCCGTCCAGCAGGTTCACTTTGGTGTTCTTCGATACCCCCGGAAGGGACGAGAACGTGTCGAGCAGCACCTGGGCGATGGACTTGGACTGTTTGAGCGCATCGATGATCTTGGGCAGGAGTTCCGACTTTGGCGGGGTGCCGTTGTCCGGAAGGTCCGCGGCGGTCTGGCCCGGGGTAAACTTGCTGTTAACCAGGTATTCGGCGATGGCCCGCGTCACGAAATGCCCGACCGGCAGGGGGTTCAGGGTCGTTGTGGTATCCCGGGCATTGAAGATGGTGTACTCGTTGCCGTGGGTCAGGAGGACTTTCCCGTTTGGCGTGTCCTTGAGGTACCGGATGTCATGATACCGGATGTTTCCCAGCGATGCTATTTCGTCCGGGGTGACGTTCATATCGTGGTTCCCGTTGATGTAGGTCACCGGGACCTTGTCGGCGATCTGGCTGAGTTTCCCGGCGGGTCCCAGTACGTTCGGGTTGGCATTCACGATATCGGCGAACGCGGGCGGTTTCCTGCCGCAGGAATAGGTCCAGAAATCAAAGACGTCCCCGAGCAGGATGACCTCGTTGACGGATGCCGCGTTCTGGGCGATGTAGTCTAACGCCTTTAACAGGTAGGGCTCATGGTACTTTTTCTGGTACCAGCAGGTGTTCGAATTGTCTCCGATATGGATATCACTCAGGATGACTGCTTTCATGCTCATCGAAATCACGTTACTCCCTTGGTAAAACCGGTGGTTTCCGGGTATCCCCGCACGTACTCCTGCGGAATACCGGGAATGATCTTCATACGGTACCGCTTCGTAATAAATATTTCTCACATGATATATTATAAATTATAAAATTGTCGGAGGGGCAAAATGCCGGGAATGGTGAGAGGAGGGAGGCTCGGGGAGGTACCCCTAACCGTATACTCGTTGCCGGGTCCGGGCATGCGTTTCTGTCAGGAATCAGGTTTTCCCATAGCGGTTACAGGAGAAATCTTGTATAACCGCTGCGGCATAATGGTACATTCATGAAATATACGGTCGTGCTGGAACCCCAGGTGGAGGGGGGGTTCACGGTGCAGTGCGTGGAGATCCCGGGGGCGATCAGCGAGGGTGAGACCCGGGAAGAAGCGCTTGCCAATATCAAGGAAGCGATCGAGCTCGTCCTGGAAGTCCAGCGGGAAGAGCTGCACAGGAAGACCCGCGAGATTTCCCAGGTAGAAGTCGCGGATGTCGCCTAAACTCCCGGTTCTGTCCGGGTGAATTTTCGCGGATTTTTACGAGGTTTCCCACCCCCTTCGGGGCCTCGCTGGGCAAAAGGCATCACTCCACAGAAGATGAAAAAGAGGGATCAGCTTCTTTATCGAGATGAGGGATTGAAGAGGGATACATTGTGTCAGAGCAGTGGAAAAATGTTTAGAGTATAGATGAATCAATCGCGGCCACCGCATAAAAGCTCGGCTATCAGTGCACCTGCGATAACTGCAAGGCCAAGGCCAACAAGAAGCGCCAGTCCTTCGGAGCCCTGGTAATTCTGTTGGTTTTTCCCTAACAGTTGCGCCAGCTCATTTTGCTCGTAGGGTGTGATTACGCCCATCTGGGCTTTATTGGTGAGATACTGAATTCTTGCATTCCTACTGTCCATGGTCACACCCCGTTTTTACGGTTTCAATCAACTGTCTCGTGAGTTCTTCGCTGATTTCTTTTAAGCTTTCATCCTTCAATAACCTGCTTTGAAACAGATCGCGGAGTTTGGCGAGTGTTTCCATCAGTTCCTGTATCTGTAATTCGCTACCCCGGAGTTCATAATGGTTTTTAAAGAGGCCCATACTTCCCAGTTCGATAAGAATTGCTTCGGCAATCGGTGCATAGTTCTCCATGGTGAATCTGTAGTATACTTCCGGGATCATCGATCCCAGCTTCACGGTCTCTTCTTTGATAATCACATACCGGTTCTCAAATTTTTTTATCTCCTGGACCCGTCCAATCTCAACGGACACTGCCTGAGAAGGCGTCTTACCGGTAGGACTGTCATCATCCGGAGTAGCGATAACAATTACCGCATCGCTGGAGTCCATTGAATGCTTAACCAAGCTTCCAACATTTCTGGAGAGTTTCGGTTGTTTCTCGGCAATAACCGGGATACAACCAAGAGCATCAATAATCCGGATCGCAAAATCGGTCGGCCCGAAATTACGCTCGCAGTGGCTTAGGAAAATTTTCGGCTTCATAAAAAACCTGCCATTAATAAAAAATTGGTTGAAGTTTTCTGGTCATGAGGATCATCACAACTATGTCGTTTGAGCATGCCGCGTCTTTAATCATTATCCGTGCAGGGTGAAAGAGAAGGTTCACTAGTATGCTCACCGGAATTTCGCTTTGGCACGGGAAAATCGGGATTACAATTTTGAGAATATCCCCTTTGACAATGTGAGTCTACCCACCCCCTTCTGGGGTCGCTCGGCCGCCTCATCGGGGCCTCGCTGGGCATTTATATATAATCCACCTCAAACAAAAATTATCAAAATAACATGAATACAAACTCTTTCGAAGAAAAGATACCCAAGACATTTAAGAAACACGATACTGTAATTAAAATTCGTTCTTTTTTCTATCCATTCAAGAGAAGAAAATTAAATCGGGTTGGGGTATGTGTTCTGGAATGTTTAAAAAAGGTCAATATCCAATATCCGATAAGCATTGAATTTAATAATTCTAGCGCTTTTAGCAAATATGCAGTTGGCCAAATCGATTCATGGAGTTTCATCAATTATAAAATTCGCATTTATTACAATCCAAGATACATCTCATTAGATCTCAAAGAGCTTGTAAAAACTGGAATCCATGAATATTGCCATATTATTTATCGGCAAAAAGAATTATTCTCGGACCCATCTCTCGAACATTTTTTAAAGATAGACTATCATCCTTTCAAAATAACGATTGATTGCCTAACTCAAAAATATTTTACAGAGGTTATCAACAAAATTCCCACACAAGACAGAATGGATTTTGAGAAAACCAAGAACATTCGTGAAGAAATCTTTGTAGAAGTCCTAGCGGAATATATACTGGGAACACAGAATGAATCGATTATTGCAGATAGTCAACATTTCCAGACAATTATTTCTACACACATTCAAATTATGAATAAGATACGTTTTCCAAAATTTAGAGAACCAGAAAAACTCGATCTCAAAATCTAATATTCTCTCTCTTTTCCCCACGATCACCTTTAAGTCCCTATACACCAAAAATTAAAGACCCAGGCTAAGAACCGGAAGGTTCAGCATGGTGATACTACTATGGCAGAAGTGGTCGAGGTATTAGTACCCGGCGGAAAAGCGACAG
>JBDKRP010000014.1:0-9969 GCA_039683275.1 Methanoregulaceae archaeon
GGTCTCGCTCGTTGCCTGACTTAACAGGATGCTTCACAGTACGAACTGACGACGGCCATGCACCTCCTCTCAGCTAGTCAAGCAGAGTCTTCAGCCCGGCTATCATTCAGCTGTCTTATCCGGTGAGCTTTCCGGCGTTGAGTCCAATTAAACCGCAGGCTCCACCCGTTGTGGTGCTCCCCCGCCAATTCCTTTAAGTTTCAGCCTTGCGACCGTACTTCCCAGGCGGCACGTTTCACGGTTTCCCTTCGGCACCTCGATGACTCGTGGTCATCGATACACCTAACGCGCATCGTTTACGGCTGGGACTACCCGGGTATCTAATCCGGTTTGCTCCCCCAGCTTTCGTCCCTCACTGTCGGAGCCGTTCTGGTGAGATGCCTTCGCCATCGGTGGTCCCCCAAGGATTACAGGATTTCACTCCTACCCCTGGAGTACCTCTCACCTCTCCCGGTCCCTAGAATGCCAGTTTCCCCTGGTCGCCCATCGGTTGAGCCGGTGGATTTCCCAAGAGACTTAACAACCCAGCTACGAACGCTTTAAGCCCAGTAATAGTGGCCACCACTCGAGCCGCCGGTATTACCGCGGCGGCTGGCACCGGTCTTGCCCGGCCCTTTCTTTACCTGCTTTTTACACAGATCAACAGCCCGATTCTACGGGCACTCGGGGTTCCCTTATCACGGTTTCCCGCATTGTAAAGTTTTCGCGCCTGCTGCGCCCCGTAGGGCCTGGATTCATGTCTCAGAATCCATCTCCGGGCTCTTGCTCCCACAACCCGTACCGATTACAGGCTTGTTGGGCCGTTACCCCAACAACAACCTAATCGGCCGCAGACTCATCCTGTGGCGGCGGACCTTTCGGCTACAGAGCATTCCAGCATCCATAGTCTATGGGGTATTATCCCCAGTTTCCCGGGGTTATCCCCCTCCACAGGTTAGATTATCCACGTGTTACTGAGCAGTATGCCGAGGTCTTGCACCTCTCGACTCGCATGGCTTAATCGAACTCCGATAGCAGTGGCCTCTGGCAGGATCAACCAGAATTCTTGTACACACTATCTGAACACTTTCGAGGAATTAGCGGTTACTGAACAAATTTCCGCATTGCCAGTATCAACGTCAGAACCAACACCAGTCAAGCTGGTCTTCGTTGGTTCTCCATCACAGAGGGAATATTAGTATGCTGTGAAGAGATATAAACCTTACACCCCACCATTGGGGCGATGAATTTCTGCTTGCCGGAAACCGGTTTGCAGAGGGTTCCTATCTCGTCGCGTTCTTACCTGAAACGCGAGGTAATAATGTTTGCAGTGTTCGCATATAAGGCTTTTCACTGCACTCTTTTTCAGAACCGACACGGCGGAGCCGTGGTCTTCAGTTCGTCATCATTGAGGGAACTACATATTAGATCCTGTCATATTTAAGGATAACCTAACCGACGACACAACTCTCGGAAAAATAAGAATAAAATTTTGGTACGATTTTCCGGGCTCGCGGACCTTCAGTTCCACACCCCGCATACTCCTCCGTCGTAAAACATTAGGGGTTGTACCTTTCCGCGATCCTGCGCCCGGTCTATCCGCGCGAAACCATGCGCTGATCCTGCTGCAAAAATATCCTCGCCCGCGCTAGTCTTATCCCAGCGGATCAAACCTGCGTTTCCGGTAGAGAACGATTGCCACACCGGTGATGACAATCCCCACCCCCTCCCTGAAATACACCACACGACCCCCTCCATGACCCTTTCCCTGACAGGCCGGTTTTTCAGAGAGAAAATTCATGAAAATTAACGGATTTTATCAATGTGATTGAGGGAGTCAGGCAGGTACAAATGAAAGCCGGGGACCTGATGCGCCGGTGAAATGACCCCCTCAGTCCTGATGGGTGACTTGAATTTTAACGACTTATAAATGGTCAATGGTCCGGGAGATCTGCCAGGGTCTTGCCCAAGGGTTGTACCGATCAATTGTAACCATACGACCCCATTCACTATCCCTGATACAGACCCCAAGGGATATATCGGGACCCCTCCATTCTCTTTACTGAGACCGGCCCAGGCCGTACCAGGGGAAAGGATACTCCATGACACAATTCCGCCAGAGACCCGGAACAAAAAGTGCGGTCCGCCATCTGAAAACACCGCTCCCGGACATAACGACATTCGACCTCATCATCCGGTCGCTCGTTCTCAAAAACCCGCTCGGGTGCACATCCTACCGGAGTGCAAAGAAGACCCATCCCCCGGTCGAGAAAGTGAGGGAGATGTACACCGCGAAATTCGTGTACCGTGATGCAGATGGGAAACAGATCGGGAGGGGATCGGAAGTGTATAACTCTGCCGAAGGGTATGAAACGGGTATTGCCGCCGTGATCTCAAACATGGCGAACATCGCCTCCCATCGAGGGAAGGTGAAGCATGTCCCGAAGACCGACCTCTTCTCAGTCCTCCTGAAATGCTATGATCCAAATGGCGAACTGTATTTCCTGAGTATCGCCCGGAACCGGGTGACGCTGGCATCGTACACGGATGACGAAATCCGGAGGAATGTTGAAAACTGGCTGGACAGCGTCCCGGAGCTTGCGTGATATTCTTACGCAGGAATCCCTGTACCGCGTTTCCGGTTCCCGTTGGCTGCCAAAAAGAAGTTAATCGTATTTCCGGAACAGCGACGGGTTCTGCCGCCGGATCCACCAGCGCCGGACGAAGAATCCTGCGACTATCACAATAACAATCCCGGCGATACCGGCAATTACTGGGAGGACCGGAATACCGGATGAACCTGAGGGACTCGTCCCGGATGCAGGAACCCCCGTGGTCTGGGTTGCGACCGGTTTTGCGGCAGAAACCGGAGCAGCTGAAACGGGGGAAGAGGAACCCGGTGCAGCGGTGGTGCTCACCGGACTGCTGCTTACCGTTGCAGAGGGGGTTACTGTCGCCGTTGCGTTCCCGGCTGTCGCATTCATCCGGGTAGTTATGGCAAAGTACGAGAATCCCGGGGTCGTTGCCGTGAAATAGTACATATCCCCGGTCTGGTGGTCGAACGTTGTCGGGAGTTCTGACCAGACCCCGCCGGATTGCCGCATGAGAACGATATCGGTGGGTTTCAGCCCATTTGTCGTAAGCCAGCTGTCCGTTACCGCGAATGTTATGGTTCCCCGGGTGATCGATGACGGGCTTACACCGATCGGTTCTATTGATGCGATATCTGCCGTCTTCCTGTCAGGGATCGGAGATTTCGGCTGACTGTCAACGTCTGCGACCAGGAGAGACGTGGAACCGAGCGTTCTTGATGGAACCACGGTGACCGATATGATTGCACCAGGTGCATTTTTTGTCGCCGGTTCATTGATGGCGAATGTCATGGCCCCGCCAGCTGCCGCTCCCGGGGAACTTCCGGTATAGGAGCTGAACCGGCCGGGATCCATTGCATCGGCACTGTTAGAGTCCCCTGTTCCGGAGGGGGTCGGAGAGGATCCATTCGTGACCGTGAACGTTACCGATGCATTGGTCCCGGTCCTCCCGTCCGGGTTTACCACGGTTACGTTCCAGACCCCGGCAACAATATTCGCAGGGATCGTCGTACTGATCGAGGTACTTAACGTAGGTGTTATTCCGGTTATGCTGATGTTGTTGTACCCGGCCCGGGTCAGGTTCGCGGTGGTTCCACCTGCTACCGTCGTGTTGAACCCGGTCCCGGTTATCGTCACGGATGTTGTCGTGGTGTTAACCCCGCTCACCGGGCTTATGGAAGCCACCGTTGGAGCAGGTAAATATTGATCTAGGGTAAACACGTACGCTTGTCCCGCATTCGCAGTAGCGCTGGAAGTAGAACCAAATGCCCCAACCACCGCTGTATCGTTACAGAGTGAGACCGATTGCCCGAAATATCCATTGGCCACTGCATCCGAAGCATTCATGATCGTCACCTGGGACCAGGTGCCTCCCGTATTTTTGAACACATAGGCCTGACCCGCTTTAGAGATACCGCCCGGTGCGGCTTGATTCGACCCTACGACTATCGTATCATTATAAATCGACACCGCTATCCCGAAATTGGCATTGGCCGATTTATCCGATGCGTTCAAAATCGCAACCTGGCTCCATGTGTTCCCACCCATATTCCGGAAAACATAGGCTTGGCCGGCAGATGCCGTGCCGCCAATGGAGGCATTGTATGCCCCGGCTACGATGGTATCGTTGTAAAGAGAGATCGCGGCCCCAAAATATGCGGGGTTCATCTTATCCGAAGCGTTCAGGATCGCCACCTGGTTCCAGCTGCCGCTGACATTTTTATAGACGTATGCCTGACCTGCATAATTGAGGGCTCCGATAGTTGTCCAACGGGATCCTACAACTAACGTATCATTGTAGACCGAGAGGGGTTCCCCAAAAAAGGCCTCAGTAGTATCCGGACTATACAGGATCGCATTCTGATTCCAGGTTCCCCCGTTATTTCTGAATACATATACCTTGCCTGCCCGGACACCACCCACAAATGCATTCCTTGCCCCAATCACTGCTGTGTCATTGTAGAGTGACACCCCTCCTCCGAACCAGTCCCAAGTACCCCTATCCGAAGCACTCAGGAGGGCCGTCTGGCTCCAGGTGCCTCCCGTATTTTTGAATACATAGGCCTGACCGGCATTCGTGAGACCACCAGATGTGGCACCATACGCTCCAACTACAATCGTATCATTATAAATCGACACCGCTAGCCCGAAATAGGCATTGGCCGCCTTATCCGAAGCTTTCAGGATCCCTACTTGGTTCCATGTTCCACTGGAATTTTTGAACACATAGGCTTGGCCGGCAGAAGCCGTGCCGCCAATGGAGGCATTGTATGCCCCGACCACCACAGTATCGTTGAAGAGCGAGACCGAAAAACCAAAATTGGCACCGGATGCTTTATCCGAAGCGCTCAAGATCGCGGTCTGCGTTGCGATGTAGGGATCGATGGAGATAGGATACACCGCATCCAAGTCATCGATATGCCAGGAGAGTATGTTTGAAGAAAGCGTCAGTTCGGCCGGAAGTGCTCGTCCCGTGGCATCCTTGGCCGCAAGCCCGCCGTACTGCATAACCGGGCCGTACCGGTCAAAGAAGAATAGGGTCTGCCCTGCAAGGACCGGCCTGAGATCCCCGGACAGTGCATAGGAAACCGTAAGCGTACCGGAACCTTCCGGCCGGGACGTGACGGTCATCCCCTGCTCAATGGCATCATCCCTGCTGACATACCACTCGGTGTACCCGGGCCGGACGATATCCAGCCGGGCCCCGTTTGCTTCAAACGTCCCCGTTCTGGATGTCCCGATCGCCCCGGTATGCCCGAACCGGGTGAGCTGCATGGCAAACGAGCCGTTGGTGCCGGTCACGACAACCTGCCCGGCGCAGGTTGCCGCGATGCCTGCCTGCTGCCGGGCATTATATGCAGACCAGACGATCTCCCCGGAAGAACCCATGGTCACGAGGGGAGAAATGCGAGGCAGCAGTACACTTCCGGACAAGGACCCATCCGTGTTGTTCGCCGTAAGAGACATCATGGAAAAGGTTGACAGTTCCCCTGCCGAAACAACAGGAATAACCGGAAGAATAGTGAGCATCAGGACCGCTAACAGCAGCAGGCGATAGTGCAGGTTCATGGAAATCCATCCGCATGTGAGTCTTCCTGCTCACCGGGGTTGACGACAACCGCGTTCCGGACTCCGGACACCATCCCGACCGGGGCTGGTTCGGTAGCAACTGCCGGGCAGGTTATCCAGAAGAAATGCCCGGACAGGAGTGCTGGCGCGAAAAATATACGGGTCAGACGTCCCTGTATCCCCGGCATCATTGTCCCAAAGACCGGACTGCGTCTCCTGGTCGCGATCATTCCCGTGATCTCCCCGGTTCTCCGTCCAGAAATCTTCCGGCCAAACGTTCCACTATACGTATCCATCATCCACGCCCCTGTTGAGAATCAAAAACACCTGGTTATCAGGTTTTAAAAGAACTATTATTATTGGCGTAATTTAACAAAATCGCTAATATTCAACACTTAATGGCTCTGCTAATCATTACTCTGCGACGATTTTCCGGCGGAAATTTCCGGAACTACCTCCAATAAAAACAGGAGGAAGAAAACGGACCGTAGACATGGAAGATCCGTGGAAGACGGAACGCGCCGGATCCTTCCGGCAGCAACTCACCAACCGGATCGTGGATGGTGCAGGTTACCGTGAATTTCTTTATGAAGGCGGTTCTGCACCGTTGCGGTTCATGCGTCCATTGCCGGCCGTGCAGAAAAAGAGGGAGGCCGGTTCCTTCTTCCACGAAAAGGGGACTGCCCGGGCATCCAGCCAGATCACCGATCCGGACTTTGTAATACTCCGGAAGGGACCCGATGCTTCCACGGTTTTGCCCGGCACCTGCCCTTCATACAAGGCCCGGACCATCTCCTTGTCTTCCGGATAAACGAATTCCAGAAATGCGCGGGATCGCAGTTCGTTCTTCTGATAGCCGCTCATGGCAGCAAAGCAGGAATTCGCCAGCCGGATCCTTCCGCCCTGGACAATGCACACGGGAACCCCGATATCCTCGCAAAGCATCTGCATGCAATCATCCGCCAGGCGGTACCGTTCCGGCATGATTCGTTTCTCACCCGAGATATCGTTGATTATTGCGATGAGGCCAAAATGGTCCGCGACCGGGGACGTAGGTTTTACCGTCACCCTGAATGTGATATCTTCCGGAGGGACCTCGATAGTGAGATCGGTAAGGGGGGTACGGGTCCGGATCACATCGTCCAACGCCCTGATGAAGGCGGGTTCGCTTGTGATACCCCCGGGGATAACCGTGAGTGGTTGCCCCAGGACCTTGTCCTGGGACAGGGAACAATACTTCAGGAAGTGGTCGTTTGCCTGGATGATCCGGGTATTGGCATCCAGCACCAGGATCATGCTGGGGACGTGGTTCAGCAGGGCAGGCGGTGTCGAGATCTGAATCACATGGAAGACTTTTGCGTTTCCCATGGAACGGACTTCGATCTTTTCCTCTGCTGTCAGGACATCGAGATACTTGGTGGCCGAGGTCCGGCTCATGCCGATGAGCTCGGCAATCTCCCGTATATTCAGCCCGCGGGGGTTATCCTTCAATAAGCCGAGGATCTTTTCCCGGTTCTCCTGAAAATCGGTCATAACCGGTTACCATTGGTAATGTATGCTGATAGCTTACATGGAGATTTTGATTTGATCCCGTCTCACCGCGATCGTATCAACGCCGGCATCCCGCAGTATCGTATCTGCATTCATGACCGGTACCTGTATTCCGGGATTCCAGGTCTTCCTTATAACGGAACCCGCCTTCCGGTATCGTGATCTCAAACCGTGCCCCGTTCCTGAAAACCCCGGTCTCATCGATGGAGATACCGGTGATGGACAGGATCTCGCGGGAGATGTAGAGGCCAGGGCCAGTGTTCTTCCCAGACTCCTTGCTGAACAGTGCCGCTTTATCCTGAGGGGCAATACCCACGCCATCATCCTCGAAAACCAGCACCAGCGACGAACCTGCGTGATGGGCGGTGATGCGTATCGTTGTCAGCTTGTCGCCCCCGTACTGCAGGGCATTGTCAAGCAGGCTGGAGAATACCTTCTCCACCAGCGGGTCGGCAAATATCTCGAGGCCGGGCGTCTCCTTGTCGATATGGATCTTCCCGGGGAGCCGCTCCTCCACGGCTTTGTCGATAGTCGCGTGCACATTCTGCCATGTCGGGGCCCGTACTCCCAAGTCCTCATATTCCGCGGTGAAGGTGATCTGCTGCGTGATGGTATCGGCGATTTTCTGGTTCTTTTTTAAGAATTCTCTCAATTCAGTAATCTCGGAAGGATTGCCGGAGGCATCGATGCTCAGGTCGAGGAATGCCATGAGTGCTATCAACTGGTTCCGGATATCGTTGCGGGTAATAGTGGAGAAAAGGTTGAGCTTCCTGTTGGCCACACGGAGGGCTTCCTCAGCACGCCACTGGTCACTAATATCATGGATAATGCCCTCTATGCCAAGGACAGATCCTCCTGCGTCGCGGAAGAAATGGCTGCTCGTGGTCACATGCCGCAACGAGCCCCGCCGGTCTCTGAGGACGGACGGGTAAGCATACACGGATCCCTCCCGGTGGAGGACTTCAAGAAACCGCTCCCTCTCCGACGGGTTGGCATAGAACGTTGACGCGTCCATCCCGATCACCTGGTCGGGAGAATCGTATCCCGCCAGCTTTACCCCCGAGGGGCTGATCATGGTGATCCTCCCGGCAAGGTCCGTCCGGTAGAACATGTCCTGCATGTTCTCGATGATGTTCCGGTATTTCTCCTCGCTCTCACGGAGGGCCTGCTCGGTGCGTTTCAGATCGGTAACATCCTGCAGGAAGATGAGGTGCCCTGCGATCGCCCCGTCCGGGGAAAGAAGCGGCTCGGCAGAACCTACATAATACTGCATTCCCCCCTTTCCAGTACGGACAAGGTCTTTCGTTTGTGCGGTCCCCTCTCTACAGAGTGATAAAAAATCCGGCCAGTCCGGTACAATTGCGTCAATTTCTCTCCCGATGGCTGACGGAGGCGGGATGGAGAAGAACGAACCGGCTGCCGGGTTCAGATAGACAATATGGCTTTCCGTGTCGAGCACCAGCACGGGCCTGCCCAATGCCTCGATCAGCCGGCTCCGTGCAACCGGCAGGATGTCAAGGAACCCGTAGTGGAAAATGGCGATCGCGTAAAGAGCCGCCGGGATCCAGAAGAAAACCGTGGCAAGGTTGATGCCGGGGAGCGGGGTCAGGCCTGCCTCGAACCCATACGTGAATAGTATCGGAATCGCGGGTGCAAGGAATAAGAGGAGCGTCTGCATCTCGAAGAGCGTTCCCTGCTTCCTGCTCTCGGCAACCAGGATCAGTTCCGCTAGGATGAGCAGGAAAAGGGAGTAGAGGGAATAGACGGTAAAGAAGGCACTCTCCGTATACGCGAGGAACGGGACCGGCCCGCTCGTTACAATCGAGAAATTGTAACGGAACATCTGGTGGAACGGGCTTGTCAGGGCAAGGACCGATGCAGTGACCGGGATAACAAGAACAAGGAGAGCCCATTTCAGGCGCAGCCACTCCGGTCTCTTTATATAGGCGATGACCAGCCAGAGTGCCAGAACCGAGATATAGGGGAGGAAGAGAAAGCGGAGGTTATGGAAAAATACCCGGAGCTGGAGGGACTGGGTCAGGAGATCGAGGGCGTAGAGTATCGCCCATCCCGCTGCACAGAACGTCAAAAGGACGTAGGGTGTTGCAGCGGGGACTCTGTCGGCATAACGCCGGGTATACAGGCCGAGACCGGCCATGCCGATACCTGATACAAACAGCATCCCGATAATCAGGTTAAAAATCAGCGAGTCCGTCAATGGTCCACTTCCAGGACATCATACAGCGATGGATATAAATTCGTTTATACATCCCTGATAGTGAAAGGTTGAGGTGGGACAGGAAAAAGCTATGCAGTTGAATCCCGTAAGAATACTATTCCGGATTCATCTCACGCAGGTGCAGAGAACAACGGGGGAATTCCCTGATACTCCCAATACAGCCCTATCCGCAGCTGCTGCGGATCCACCAGCGCTGGATGAAGATGCCGCCAATCATGACGACGGCATTGTTACGCCGGTGTAAAACGAACCTTGTCTGCGGGCACCCGGATCTCAAACCTGGCGCCCCTGCCGGGTTCACCATTCTCCACGATTGTTATCCCGGTGAGCGAGAGGATCTCACGGGTAAGGAAGAGACCAAGGCCGGTATTCTTCCCGAAACCCTTCTTAAACACGCGTTCCTTGTCCTTCTCCGCAACGCCCACCCCGTCATCGTTGATTACCAAAACCTGCGAAGTAGTGTCGGTAAAGGAAGAGATGCAGATCGTGGTCATCCGGCTCCCGCCGTACCGCAGTGCATTGTCGAATAGATTGTAGAAC
>JBDKRP010000015.1:0-62184 GCA_039683275.1 Methanoregulaceae archaeon
GGAATGGTCCGCACATATCCCGGGACAACCAGGTACCCGAACGACCTGATGAGTCGGTCAGGCCCTGATACTCCAATCATAACCAAAGACCCCCCTGCACGGCACAAAAAGACGGAACTCCCGTCCCGGGAGCCTAGGTATAGGGATTTCGCCCCGTTACACTTCAACAAAAATGCGCTTCCCCTCGATTTTCACAGGATACGACTGAAGATCATGGGTTTTTATATGACTCGTCAGTTCCCCGATAGCTTTCATCGCATCCTGGATCTCTTTTGGTGCACGGTCCATCCCGGGCAGCGAAAGTTCGACCATGCCGGAGATCATCTTTCCGGTCATCACATCGAACCGTGCATGATGGAGCGGGCAGGTGATGATCTTCCCATCAAGAGTCCCTTTCGAAAGCGGGGCGTTCTGGTGACCGCACCGGTCACTCACCGCATAGATCGTCCCTCTGACGTTTGCAAGGACGATCTCGATCTCATTTGCCTCAACATGCCTGGTCGTACCGACCCGGACATCATCCACGGATGCTACCTCAACAAAACTCATACGGTCACACACCTTGTTTGTAAGCACGGCTCCCTTCCAGCTCGCCCTTTTTTTTCGGTGGCCTGTCCTTGTGTACGTGCGCATTATTCCACATGACTGCCGTCGCAGAACGGCTGGTTTTCGGTCTTCCCGCACCGGCAGAGCGTGACCCTGTTCCGGACCTCGTAAGGCCTGCCATCGGCGGATACTAGGGGAATACCCCCGCGAACCCAGAGCGGCCCGTGCTCCCCGCGTGCCGGGTATTCGATGACAACAATGGACTTTTCGAGATCCGGCTCGACTGCTTCCCCGGTAGCATTGTCGTACACCCCAAGACGCCCGGACGGGCAGTTGGATGCCTCTTCAATCGCAATCTCCCGTGCCTCGGAATTATCAGATTGTCTCACCAGGTTCCAGATACCCCCGGCCCGCATGCAGAACCGGGCATGGACACAGAGATGTTCGTTATCGGTCAGGGTCAGAGTGGGACCCCGGATTTCCTTTGCGCCCTCACGGTACGGTTCCCGGTCACCGGTCTCGGTCCCGTCAAAATGGATCCGTGCATGCGTGCCGTCACAGAACGGTTTGTTCTTTGAGTGCCCGCACCGGCACAGGGCATACTGCTGCCGGACCGGGTAGATCTTCTTCTCTTTCCAGGTCCGGCAATAGCCCTCGTTATCGTTGCAGATCTCTTCCGTCTTGAGGGGAACCCCGCCGGTCACGATATAGGGGCCGTTTTTGCTTACCGTGATCTTCATCGGTCCGGTCTGGTTTCCTGAAGGGTTTCTGGTAATTTCCGTCATAATTGGATTCCGTCCTTCGATTAGGGGTATCTGAGTGAAACGGGTTTTAAGGGGGGATCAGGAAGTCCCTGGATCCGTGCCTCCTTATCTGGTCCCGGTTTTTACAAACGTACCCTTGTTAAATTCCTCAAACGCGATACGCAACTCCTCGTTCGTGTTCATCACGATAGGCCCATACCAGGCGACCGGTTCCCCAATGGGCTTTCCGGATACCAGCAGGAACCTGACAGGATCATCTTCCGTGGAAACCATGACCTGATCGCCATCGCCGAAATGTACGAGATCCCCGTTCACGAGGAAGGGGTCCCGTTTCATGTCGAAATAATTAACGCCTTCCATGGCGTAGGAAAACGGCTTTTTTTCCTTGCAGAAATATCCCTTTCCCTCGATCACGTAGGCAAATACCGTGTGACCCCGCTTCGTCGGATGGATGAATTCGGATCGGGCAGGAACCGTGACATCGAAATATTCGGGATCAGTAACGATGTCCCGGACCGGTCCCGGGTGACCATCGACCGTTCCGCAGATGACACGTATTCTGGTCCCGTTTTCCTGAACCACCTCGGGAATCTCCGCGGATTTCAGGCCCCGGTACCGGGGGTCCATCATCTTGTGGGACCGGGGGAGGTTGGCCCAGAGCTGGAACCCGCCCATCGACCCGTTCCTGTCGCCCCGGGGCATCTCCTGGTGTATGACCCCGCTCCCGGCAGTCATCCACTGGACGTCGCCTGACGCAATGACCCCCTTGTTCCCCATACTGTCCCCATGTTCGATCTCCCCGCGAATCGCATAGGTGATGGTCTCTATCCCCCGGTGGGGATGCCAGGGAAACCCCCGGAGGTAGTGATCCGGGGTATCGGAACGGAAATCATCCAGCATCAGGAAGGGATCAAATTCCGGAACCTGGCTGAAACCGAATGCCCGCCTGAGGTGGACACCGGCTCCTTCCAGAGTGGGGACGCTCTTCCTGACCTTTGCAATCTCTCTTGTTTTCATCATAGACATTCTCCCCTGAATGCGTCTGAATTGCCTGAACGTCTTCGCCCCGGGAAATGGAGAGGACACTTCATCGTCACTCACACTTTTTTTCGGGCACAGATTCCTGTTCCAGTCCCTGCACCTGTACCCTTCGCAGGGGCGCTTCTCCATCCCGGCTGCGACATTCTCACATCAGGCCGATCTGCTGCATCAGGGAAATCTTATCGTAGAAGAGTTTCTCCTCCACGATCTCCCCGTTCTTCCAGTGGGCGACCGTACAGAACTCTACTTTGAACTTCTTCCCGTTGGGCGGGATTACTTTCCCGTCCGGGGTGGTCATCGGTCCCCTGAACGTCCCGGTAAACTCGGCAACCGAACACGTATAATCCCCCTGGCCGAAGAATATCTTGTAGGGCCGGTTCCCGACCCTGTTGTCCGGGAAAATTTTGAAAAATGCTATTGCTTCTTCCCTGTGGGACGGGCGGCCGTGGGTCGGGTCTCCCTGTCCGGGCCAGAAGACATCGACATGTGCCGAGTGGCGTATCTCGAACGTTTCCCAGTCCTGGGAGTTCCAGGCATCATCCAGCGTCTGCATGAGGCGCATATTTTCCTCAACGGTTGACATCAGAATTCTCCTGGTACCGCAGGTATCGATGAATTCTCTCAGGAATGCCGGATACCGGGGGAGTATCCATCCGGGGAGTGTATAAGGATATAGAATAGGGAACCTGCAACCGGGACAGAAAAGATCCCCGACACCCGGTGTTCCCGTGGCGGTGCAACGTTCGGGAACGAATCCCTCATAACCAGCATGACGATCTACCAGCTGGTCTGCGTTCCGGAGGCCCGTACCCTCCCCCTCAAAGCCCCGGGCATGATACCGGGACAGGCCCGGCAGATTCGCGTTCTTATAGATCAGGGTGAAGGTTACCGGACCATTCTTTTGTTATTACGGGACTATGGGTTTTTTCAATGGCTTTGAGCAAGTACACTTTCCAGCATACCGGAATTTTTCAGACAGGCTACGTATTCGGCAACCAGGTAAAAGTTATTCAAATCTTCTTCATCCAGACCCCGGAAAGCGAATAATTCATCCCAGAGCTGGCTGCTTCCCTCGACCATGAAAAAAGCGGTCTCAAGTTCCAGGCCGACAATGATGTTGTTTCCTTTGAACGGATCATTCTGGTTTTCATACAGGTGTTTTCCTGCGCCCGTGCCCTCAATGAAAAAAAAACCTTTGCTACCGGTGATTTGCCAGGCGGTAATTTTCTGGCGTGGCACTCGTTCCGGATTACATTGTCCACGACAACCTGTTTCAGTGTCTCTTCTGTCAGTTCCATTCCGGGATATTTTTGTTTCAGGGAGTCGAATATTTCAAAAGCCGTTTTTTTATTGGGCAGGATCCGGGTCCGGTATGGATCAAACGTATCTTTCATGCCGTAACCGGTTCAGGTGAAAAATCCTGGATTACCCTACAGGGTTCCTCTTCGGGAGGAAATATGCAACAGGCTCGGTTGAAAACCTTCCGGATTCCTGAGTTCCCATGAGTGCCGGGAACCCCCCGATCCTTCAGGAACCCCGCCAAGAGGGATTCAAAAAACCGGATATATACTAAAAAATGTAATTATGGCTGGTTTTAATCGTACTGCCGCCAGGTGTGGCCGCACTCGGTGCACCGGAAAAACCGCACCTCGCTCTCATCAGCAGCCCGGAGCTGACGGAGCCACCAGAATGCGAGATTGTTCTCGCATTTCGCGCACTTGATCTGGATAGTCGGGAGCGTCTTGACCGATTCCCCTTCTTCGACAACAACGATCTCTTTCTCGGTCTGTTTCTTCGTTATCTGCATCTGGTCGGTATTGTTAATCTGCCGGATGTAGCCGCACTTTTTACACTTGAGCTGACCACCGGACGAGATCATCATAGTTTTACATTCAGGACAGAACATCGTTATTCTATATAGACCCGAACCCAGATGAATGCTCGTTTTGGCGCCCCCTGATTTACGACGGATTTTGGTTTCCGGACCAGTCTGCCGCATGGAAGCGTTTTTTTTGCCACGGCACCGATGTACTGATCAATGACCGAATCCGGGCCGCTCCAGTTCATCCTTCTCCTCATCTCCTGCATCGCCTTCCTCGCCTTCCTCGCGCTTACCCTTGCCGGAACCCGTGCCCGTAATTCAGAACCGGAAACCTATACCCCGGAAGGAATTCTCCAAGCGGCATTCGTCGCTGGAACCGTCGGCTGGGCAGGGATGGTCATCCTGCTCTTCTCCGAGCTTCCCTATTACTTCTCCCTCAACAATTTCCTGTACCCGCTTATTGCGATACTCTCGGTCCCGTTCCTGTATATCACCGGGAAATTCCTCCTGAAAGGAAATCCGCTCATGGTACGGCTCACGATGGCAGCAGCGGTCGCATTCCTCATCTACGCCCCGTTTGAATACATAGAGCCCCTCGGAAACTGGCTCATCGGGGTCGTTGCCGGTGAAGTCCAGTTCATCCTGGTAAGCGTCTTCCATTACCCGAGTTATATGGATGCCTGGAACATCATCCGGATGGGCAGTTTCCGGGTCGAGATCATCCTTGCCTGCACCGGAGTGCAGAGCATCGCCATCATGCTCGGGATAACAGCTGCCGTCCCGACAACGACCCGGCAGAAAATACTCGCATTCCTTCTCGTGGTCCCTACCATCTATTTCCTGAACCTCCTGAGAAACACCTTCGTGGTCATGGCCTATACCGGCCAGTGGTACCCCTACTACCCTGATATCGCAGGGAACGGGGAGATAGGGTACGAGAGCTTCTTCTGGGCCCACAACGTAATGGCCGAACTCGGCGCCCTCATAATCCTGATTCTCATCGCATACGGCCTCTTCCGGCTTATTCCCCAGCTTGGCGATTACGCCCGGGACCTCTTTGACTTTTATTGCCGTGAAGTCAGGAAAGTTTTCGGTAAAGATACAGGATCCGCTGGATAGCCGAAAGGTTCGTGCAGACCGCGATAATAATCACGGATACCCAGATAAAACCCGTGACGCCTCCCAGGATCAGGACGAGGAATGTCTCCGGTCTCCCGAAGAACCCGACCCCTTCCAGGGGATCGTCAATCTTCCCTTCCACGCGTTCGTGGTACCCGATCTCCGCGTAAACCACGGGTTTTATGAACGTATTCATCAGGGACCCGATGATCGCGAGCGCAACCACGCCGAAGTCCGCAACCTGGGGCGGCAGGAACGAGGGGAGCGGGACGATGCCGCTCACGATTGCAATTCCCGAGAGCCCGACCCCGAGAAGGACGAGGGCATCCACGTATTTGTCCACGATCCAGTCAAAGACCGCCCCGAAATCGGTCGTCTTGTTCCGGAGCCGTGCCACGCTCCCGTCAATAAGATCCATCACCGCAGAGAGAAGGAGAACGAGACTCCCCAAGAGGAACATCCGGTCCATAAACAGCACGGCGCTGATGATACCGAACACGAGAGCGAGAAGGGAGATCTGGTTCGGGGTGACTCCGGCCTTTGCAAAAAGCACTGCCACCGGTTCCAGGTATCTCATAAACCGCGGGCGGAGTGCTGTAATGTTCATATCATATACCGGCGCGAGGATTCCCAATAATACTTGCTGGCCGGAAGAAATCCGCTCTGCGGTGCGGGATACTCTTCCAACAAGTACTTGATGTCGTTCTGACAAAACTCTCCATAGCTCAATATGTCACCAATACCAAGCGAGCGGCCGCATGTCCTGATGATGTCTGAGATCACGGCCGATGGGAAGCTCACCCTCAAAAAGGGAGCTTCGAGCAAGATTCTCATGAAATATATGGCCCATGAGACCGAGATCCTGCTCCATACTACCCGGGCCGAATATGACGCCATCATGGTCGGCTCAAATACCATTAAAATCGATAACTCCTTCCTTACGGTACGCCTCGTTCCCGGGAAGAGCCCCTTACGGGTTATCCCGAACAGCAGGGCAGATATATCCCCCACGGCAAATGTCCTGGGCCCGGATGCGCCGACACTTGTCGCGGTTGCGGAATCCGCACCTGCGGGCAAGGTGGAAGCGATCCGGAAGAAAGGCGTCTCCGTCGCGGTTGCAGGAAAGGACCGGGTCGAATATCCCCTTCTGATGCAGATCCTGTACCGGGATTTCGGGGTCCGGAAACTGATGATTGAGGGAGGTCCAACCCTGAACTCGCACATGCTGAAGGACCGGCTGGTCGACGAAATCCGGCTGATCCACCTCCCGTTCATTGTCGGAGGTGCAGATACCCCGTCCCTGGTCGGGGGGATGCACATCGATTCCGAGGATGAGATGATCCGGCTCAACCTGAAGAAATTCTATCTCTGCGGCACGAACCTTGTCTCAGAGTACGACGTTCAGTACCCGGAGGCACCATCCCGTGGCTGACCTCACTATTTACGAACAGCCGTACCAGCCCCCGCAGAAATCCCCACGGCGCTGGATCTTCCTGATCCTCATCGCATGCGTTGCCCTTGTCGGTCTCTTCATCGCGATGATGTACCTCACGTACTCAGATAACATCGGTATAGCGGTTATCAGGATTGACGGAACGATTGCAACCGGCAACCAGTATGATTCTGACGTCTCAGGAAGCGAGATCGTGGGGGGAGAACTCCGGGCAGCAGCAGACGATCCTATGGTGGAAGCAATCGTCCTCCGGGTGAACAGTCCCGGCGGGACCCCGGCGGGAGCCCAGGAAATCATCGAGGACCTGGATTATGCCAAAACCAAGAAACCTGTCGTTATTTCAATGGGGGATATGGCAACTTCCGCTGCCTACTGGATAAGTTCGCACGGGGACCGGATCTACGCGAACCCTGACACAATAACGGCGGGGGTCGGGACCATCTGGACGTTCAGCGATATCAGCTCGTGGATGGGCAGAGAGGGTTACAACACTACGATCATCAAATCCGGAAGCATGAAAGATATGGGAACCGACTCCCGGCCGCTCACGGAAGAAGAAACCGCCTATGCCCAGAACCTCGTAAACGACAGTTTCGAGACTTTCATCGGCGACGTTCTCCTCCAGCGGAACGTCTCCCGGAACGAAATAGAGAATGCCCGGGTCGTACGGGGAGCCGAAGCCCGGCGCATCGGCCTTGTTGATGAACTCGGGAACCTGAACGATGCAATAGAGGGGGCGAAAAGCCTCGCAAAGGTCAGATCATCGAGTCTGGCGGTGCTTTCATAACTTCCCGGCAGACCGTCGTAGCGTAATGCCCGGGGGGGAGATCGAACGCGAGCCGGATTGCGCTCTCCTCCCGGGAGTATTCTATTTTTGTGTCGAGCGTGGCAGGCCGGAGCGCCCCCTCGAATTTTGCATGCACAAAGCCGGAAGCCCTGGCAAAAGCATCCGGGGCAATCCCCCGTTCCCTCATTATCTCAGCAATCACCTGGTCCGATACCCCGTATTCTTTTTCCAGGAACGAGCCGGGCATCATGATGGCGAGCCGGCACCTGCCCCGGGAAAGGTGCTGTCTTGCGGCGTGCAGGTTTCCCCCAGTAACCTGGTCTTCCTTCCCGGAGGGGAAGAGGAGACGGTCACCGGGCAGGGGTTCCCTCAGGGACACCCCTCCTTCCATCCGGGCGCTCAGGCCCCGGTTGAAGAGATAGGACTGGAACGCAGAGACGAACATCGAGAGGAGTTTCGGGGGCAGGGATTGGAGCGCTCCGGGATAATCGCCGGGGTTTGCCTGGAGATGGTGGAGCATCGAGCGTTCCCACTGCATCCGGACCGGCAGCGCATGGAGCGCCGGGAGCGGATCGCGGCTCTCAAAGAACCCGCGCCGTGCCTCCTGTATGGCAGGAGCCTCGTTCGGGTATGCGAGTCCGACATAGGTCATGACTGCCGCCTCGTACTCACCCTTCAGGATCAGTTCGCCGACCTGGTGCGTGACCGGCCGTATCCCGCCGAACCGCTGGAGACCGAAATAGTTCGGGAGACCTTCCTCCGCGGCAGCTGCAGTAATCCGGAGCTGCTCGTCAAGATCGGGACCGGTCGGATCCCGTATTACAAGATTGAACCGGTTTCCTGCAAGACTCCCCAGGGAGAGAGGTTCATTTGATCTCCCGACCACGGTAAGCTCGATATCCGTGAGCCAGATTTTTTCCACGGCTTCCGGGGTAATATCGAAGAGAGAGATATACTGGGATGTGACCGCGTTCTTATCCTTTGTCCCGGACCAGCCGATCCGCTGGTGGCTGACAGCAAGCCGTTTTGCGATCTCTTTTACTGCACGCTGGAGGTCCCAGTTCCGTTTCCGGAGCCTGCAGATCAGGTATTTCCCCTCGGAGCCAATCGCGAGCGGGAGTTCTTCGACCAGGAAATCCTCCGGGGTAGTTCGAAGTTTTCCTCCGGTTCCTTCGGTGTCGGTCGCGTAAAACGACATCCCGAGATCCTGTTCGAGGGGATACGGACTTTTTCTCATATTCGTCTCATAAGAGGGAGAGGTTTCCCGTGATCCGGTCGAGATCTTCGCTCTTTGCGGGACCGAGGCCGAGTGCCGTCACGGTACCGGGCGGGATCTCGGTCATCCCTGCGTCCTGAATGACGACCGCAGCAATCCCTGCCTGCTCTGCAATGACTTTCAATTCGAAGAGCGGCCGCTCGGCATCCACTTTCAGGACCACTTTTTTCTGGCCCTCGTCCATCCATTTCTTCCGGAGCAGTTTGTCTGTCCGCTCATAAGCCCCGATGGATGCATGGGCTGCCTGGGCGCACTTCTTGCCGCAGCTCATCTTTACATCATTGCGCAGGACAAGACACTGTTTGTAGGCGAATTTCGGCTCCTCTGCCATAGATGCTAGAAGATGCGCAGGCAGCAGTCAAATACCCATGCCCCGGGTAACCGGACCCTGGCAGGGTTTCCCGGGTAAACCGGGAATGCAGAAAGGGATATGCAAGACCCTTATCTTGCGGTGATGCCTACTGGTATGTACGAGGATAATGAGCCAGGGATACGATGTAGTGGTGGTCGGGGGAGGCCCTGCGGGAAGTACGGCTGCCCGGCTTTGCGCAAAGAGCGGGCTTGAAACACTCCTGATCGAAGAGCATGCAGGAATCGGGTACCCCATGCAGTGCGCCGGGCTCCTGAGCGCGCTCGCATTTGCAGAATGCCGGGTATCGCAGCGCCCGATCGTGAACCAGGTCCGGGGAGCAAAAGTTGTTTCCGGGACCGGGAAGGACCTCACATTCCGGGCGCCGGATACAAAGGCGCTCGTTGTCGACCGGACTGCACTTGATGGAGAGATGGCGGAAAATGCGGCAAATGCCGGGGCCGAAATCCGGCCCAAGACAGCGGCCTACGGTATCCGGGACAACACCCTCCTCGTCCGGAGCGTGAGCGGTCACCAGGAGATCCCGTACCGGATACTGATCGCTGCGGACGGCCCGAGAGGCACAATTGCCCGGCTCCTCGGCATGGGGCGTCCCCGTGCCGTCCTCTCGGGGATCCAGGCAGATATCCCTTACCGTCTCGATCCCGAAATCGTTGAATTGCACCCCTCTGCATCCCCGGATTTCTTTGGCTGGGCTATTCCCCTCGGAGAACGCAGGGCGCGGGTCGGGCTCTGCGGCTGCACGAATGTAAAAGAGCGGTTCGGGGCGTTCGTCAAACCGTTCGGCGGGAACTTTGTCAACCTGGTAACGGGAACCCTTCCCCTTGGAGTTATGCCCCGTACCTACGGGAAGCGCACGCTCTTTGTCGGGGATGCGGCAGGATTTGCAAAACCAACCTCGGGCGGCGGCATCTACACCGGGATACGCTCTGCAATCCATGCTTCCGGGGTCGCTGCAGCCTGCTGCGAGAGAGATCAGTTCGACGACACGGCGCTCGCAGACTACGAGACACGGTGGCAGGCGGATATCGGGAGGGAACTGGCCCTTGGGTACCGGTTTTTTGAATTCAGGCAACATCTCACGCCGGAAGATATCGGGAAACTCTGTCAGGCAATGGATAACCCGTCGGTTGTCGATGCCATCATCAGATACGGGGATATGGACCGGCCCGGTATCCTTATCAAAGAGCTCCTGAAGAAACCGGCTCTGTATGGCTGCCTCGGAGTCCTGGCGAGAGCAGGCATCAGCAGCATTTTCGCATAATTTTTCCCGGTTACCTGATTTAATCTGAACTATACATTTAGGAACATTACGGAATTTTAAATCAGAACATTTTTTATCCAACCAATGATACACTAGTTAGAGAAAGTATTACTCTCTGGTGAAAAAATGCACATTCCTGATGCTTTCATTCCATTGTGGCAGGGTGCAATCTACTGGGTTATCGCCCTGGTATTCGTTGCCCTTGCCCTGCGTTGGGCAAAGAACGAGATGAGCGAGGAGAAACTCCCGATGGTCGCGGTTCTTGCTGCAGCGATTTTCGCACTCCAGTCATTCAACCTCCCGGTCTCCATGGGAACCAGCGGACACCTTGTAGGGGGAGCGCTTGCGGCAATCATCCTGGGTTCTCCCTTTGCAGCAGTCTTTATCCTGACCCTGGTCCTGATCGTCCAGGGCGTCCTCTTTGGTGACGGAGGTATCACGACTATGGGCGCCAACATCATCAACATGGGGGTAATCGGCGGTTTTGTCGGGTTCTATTCGTTCAAGGGACTTATGAAAGCGACAAAGAGCATGCCTGTCTCCGGGTTCATAGCCGCATGGCTTGCCTGCCTGATCCCGGCCCTTGCCTGTGCCGTTGAGATGTACCTTGCGGGAACATTCCCGCTGGAGGCAGGTCTTGCTGCAATGGGCGTCTACCATGCTGCAATCGGTATCATTGAAGGTATCGTTACGGTCGCTGCAATCTACCTGATAGCAAAAGCCAGGCCTGACCTTGTGGATAGCGGGGTAAACCCTGCAACGGCGGGGGCCTGATGGACCATGATGGACAATAAGACGTTTATCGCTGTAGGAATAATCATCGCGCTCGTCATTGGTGTGACTGCTGTATTCCTGGCTTCCGGGGACCCGGATGGCCTTGAGAGCACTGCACTCATGGTACAGGGCCAGAAAACCCTGACCGGTGCAACTCCGGCCGATGCCGAGATCCAGGAAGACCTGACCGGGAAATTCTCGTACACGTCCCCCATGCCGGATTACAGCCTTGAAAGCCTGGGAACTGCAGGAGGAATAGTTGCCATTATTGGCGGGACATTTATCGCCTTCCTCATAGTCCTGGGTCTTGCGTATGGGATCAAAGTTGCCGGAAAACCGGTAAAACCAAACCAATAGAGTTTTAATTTTTTTTCACATAGTACAACCACTCATGCACCTTATCGAGACCCGCGATCTCTGCTATACCTATCCCGGCAACGTAACCGCCCTGCATCACATCAATTTTATCGCACCCCGGAACGCCAGGATAGCGGTCATCGGGTCAAATGGTGCCGGGAAAAGCACGCTTTTCAAGCATTTCAACGGGATTTTCAAGCCTTCGTCCGGCTCCATCCTTATCCGGGGAGAACCGATAACCAAAGAGAACACCCGCGAGGTACGAAAATTCGTGGGCCTCGTATTCCAGAACCCGGACGACCAGATATTTTCCCCGACAGTAGAACAGGACATCGCGTTCGGCCCAACGAATCTCATGCTGGACGAAGAGACGATCCATCACCGGGTGGAAGAGGCGCTCCGGGTTGTTGGGATCGAGGATCTTGCAGGGCGGGTCCCGCACCACTTAAGCGGCGGCGAGAAAAAACGGGTCGCAATCGCCGGCGTCATTGCGATGGAACCCGAAGTGCTGGTTCTTGACGAACCGACCGCAGGCCTCGACCCGCAGGGTGTTGCCGACCTGAGCAGGTTCATCAATTCCCTGTCATCAAAATACGGGATGACCGTTATCTTCTCCACGCACGATGTTTCCCTCGTCCCCGAGATCGCCGATTATATCTATGTCATGAATAAAGGGGAGATCGTTGCCGAAGGGACCGTCAATGAGATCTTTGTCAGGGCCGACATGCTGAAATCGGTCCGTCTCGATGTCCCGGTTCTTCCGAGGCTGCTCCAGTCCCTCCGGGACCATGATATCGATGTCTCGATGGCATACACGTATGCGGATGCTGAAAAATCCCTGTTGGAAGCGTTCGGCAGAAAACCATGATCGAAGATCTCTTCAATATTGAACGGGACGCCTACCGGGACAGCCCGATCCACCGGCTCGATGCGCGGATCAAGATCATCCTCTGTTTTGCCGCGATCATTGCTCTCGTTGCAGTTCCTTACTCCACGATGATCTATACCGTCGGGGCAATCTTCTTCGCGTTCTTCTGTGTTCTCTGGGCAGGAACGAAACTTTCTCCGGTAATCTATCTCAAGCGGGCTCTCACAATCCTCCCCCTCTGGGGGGTAATCATCTTCTTCCAGATATTTCTGAAAAACAAGTACTACACCGAGTACCACAGTCTCGTCTCCCTTCCATTCGGGATCCACATTTATGCAGAGTCCATAGAATTCGCGTTCATCCTTCTCGTGAAATTCGCAGTCTCCATCTCGTTCATTATCCTTCTCTCTTCGACGACGAAGACCCATGACCTCCTGGAAGGCGCTGCACGGATGGGGCTTCCTGCCGAGTTCGCTCTGGCTCTTGGGATGATGATCCGGTACCTCTTCGTCTTTGGCTATATGTACCGGAAGATCAACGAGACCTTACGGACGAAATGTTTTGATGCGTTCGATCGGAAACTCCCGTACCGGTACCGTCTCCGGCATCTTGGCTATACGATAGGTACCATGTTCATCCGGTCCTACGAGCAGGGGGAACGGGTATATGTGAGCATGCTCTGCCGGGGATACGGGAGGGAAAGTTACCTTTTTATCCGGAAGAAACCCCTGAAACAGGCAGAGATGGCATTTCTCGCGGGATCGATGTCCATTATCATAATTGTCCCGGTCGCAGTCTGGCTCCTTGCATTCCGTCTCCTGTGAGGAGTGCCCCGGGCAAAAGTCCTTCTTTTTCCGATATTTCGGGCGACGTGAATAAAAACAGGAGGGGATACGGTACGGGCATACTGCCGTATTTCCGGGGGGTACCGGGGAATTTATCCGTCGTTCTCCCCGTTCCCCTGTTTGAGACGGTGGCAGAACGATCCGCAACGGGAGCAGTTCTCGGTGCAGGGTTCCGGGTGGATGGTAATCGATGCCCGGGGGAACTCGATCTGCAGGTCCGATTCCAGGTGGTCCATGAAATCATGCGACTGTTCGACAGTAATCTTGGGATCCATAACAAGGTGGAAATCGATAAAGATCTCCGGACCCGACCTGCGGGTTTTGAGATCATGGAAACCCGCGTAATCGCTTGAATGGTCGCAGATGATCTGGATTATCCGGTCCTGCTGTTCCGGGGGAAGACTCTTATCCGTGAGGTCCGAGAAGGAACGGCAGGTAAGATCGTATGCGGCCTTGATGATGATGCAGGCAACCCCGATTGCGAAGATGGAATCGAGAATGGTAATTCCGGTAATGCGGATGAGGATGAGGCCGGTGAGAACGCCGACCGAGGTATAGACGTCGGTCCTGAGGTGCCATGCATCGCTTTCGAGCGCAATCGATTCCGTTGCCTTCGCAACTTTCATCAGCCGGCGGGATACAAGCCAGTTTACAATGGCCGAGACTGCCATAACCGCGATACCAATGAAGAGAAGATTCATCGAGAGCGATTCGCCGCCGTGACCCAGCAGTTTCTGCACTGCTTCGTAGATGATCAGGGCAGCGGCAACAAAGATGAGCACCGCTTCAATGAGGCCGGACATATCCTCGAATTTCCCATGACCGAACTCATGTCCTTCATCCGGGGGCTCAGCGGCTTTTTTCACCGAGATAAAAGCAATTCCCGCTGCAAGGAGGTCCATTGCAGAGTGGATGGCTTCGGATATGATACTCACGGATCCTACAGCAAACCCGACTACGAACTTCATGACAACAAGGCTCGCATTCGAGATCACGGAAAGCCGTGCTGTCTTCGCTTTTAACTTGTCCATTTCCTGTTTTGTCGCAGCCGGTGAGTCACCCATAGATAATTAGTACACATCGCTGGTATCGCACTTTAAAATTGTGAAAAAAAGAAAACATGCCGGGAACGGTGTTCCGGTTAAATTCCGGGTGCTGGAGGATCTATCTATTCCTTGGACTGATCGAAGGCCTTGTTAGCGCCTGCGGGAATTGAGCCACGCGCCCCGGTTCCTTTCCACCGGAACCTCCGTTTCACTTTCCCGGATGATGAGGCTGATTCAGGGCTGTCGTCCGCTGGTTTGGATTGCTCTCCGATAGCAAGAAAACAATCGACCGGGTTTTTTCCTCCGGGACAGGATGAGTCCCGGAAATCCGTACACTCCGTGCACTCCGGGACCCGGCTCGGCAGCACCGCGGGAAAATGCCTGGCCCAGAGTTCAGGATCGATCCTGCCCTGTTCAAGGAATTTATGTACATGCCTTGCAGTGTATTTCATGGAAGTAGTGTATGCGGGCGATTCTTTTATTCCCTTCTTTCATTCCGGAGATACTTCCGGAACTAATCCTTCGGGACGGGACATACGTTCATTACTTTAAGAGAAGTCCTTTATCCTGTACTTCCCTTTTGGCACCCGTATTTCGAACAGCACTCCCGCTCCCGGCGATCCGGTTTCCCGGATTGAGATTCCGGTTATTGCAAGGATCTCCCGTGAAAGGAACAGCCCGAAACCCGTATTCTTCCCATATCCCCGGTCAAATACCCGTTCCTTATCCGGTTCTGCAATCCCGACCCCGTTATCCCCATACTCGATAACAAGATCTTCCCTGCGTTCCTGAACCCCGACCGAGATTCGGGTCAGGCCATTTCCACCATACCGGAGAGAGTTATCGATGAGATTGTAACATACTTTCCCGAACAGGGGATCCGCAAATATTTCAGGAGTTTCATCCGGGACCCGAAGACAGACCTCTCCGACGAGAAACGAAGCTCCGGCATGCCGGAATGCATCCCCGACACTTTGCCATTTCGGGGACTGTACCCCCAGATCCTCGTAATCCCGGGTGAAGAGAATCTGCCGCTTGAGAATTCCAGCGATCGCTTTCTCCCGCGTGAGATACTCGCGGAGCTTTTCCGGATCCTCAAGATGCCCTTCTGACAGTTCGAGATAGCCTTCCAGTGCGGTAAGCTGGTTCAGGATATCGTGGCGGGTAATACCTGACAGGAGAACCAGTTTCTTATTCGCCTGGTTCAGTGCGTCTTCAAGGTTTTCCCTCTCGGATACATCGGTGCAGAAGCTCAAGGTGGCACGTTTTCCTTCCCAGGTAAAGGGAACGGATTTTATATCGAACCAGCGGGCTTCACCGGATTTTGTCATGAGCCGGCAGGTGTAGGGCCCGTTTAATTTCTCGCCCTGCAGCTGACGCCGGTGATTGTCCATAATGAGATCCCAGTCATCCGGATGGGCAAAATCAAGAAAAGGCCGGGACATAATCTCGTCCCGCGAATACCCGCAGACTTCCATTGCACAGGGGTTGACGTACCTGAACTTATCTCCCTGGATAACACAGATGGCGATCCCGGCATTCTCTACAAGGACGCGATACCGGTCCTCGCTCTCCCGGAGCGCAGATTCGAATTCGCGCCGTTCGGTAATGTTAGTCCCGATACTCAGGAGACCCGTGAAATCTCCTTTTTCGTCAAAGAGGGGTTTATTCCACCACTGGATCCATACGCGTTCCCCATTCTTCCGGATATTCTCATTTTCGTTGTAGACATGGTCTTCAGGATAACGGACAATATTCTCTATCAGGATTGAGAGATCCCTGCTGGACCCGGATTCTGTCGGGGGAACAATCGTTCCAATCAGCGGTTTGCCGATAATCTCTTCCGGGGAATATCCGAAAAACCGCTGGGCATATTCATTGAAAAATGTGATATTGCCCTGCCGGTCCCATTTCAGGATGATGGTATTGGCATTCTCCACGAGTTCGCGATAGTTACTCTCGCTCTCCCGTACCGTTTCCCAGACCTGCCTGCGTTCCACCGCTTTTTTGATTTTATGGGCAAGCTCAGCAAACTGTGCCCGGGGATCGCCACCTTTCTGCAGGTAAAAGTCGACACCGCTGTCAATTGCCTGGATCACAATCTCTTCCCTGCCCCGCCCGGTAAACAGGATGAAGGGCAGATCCCCCCAGGTTGCCCTGACCTCCCTGAGAAAACCGATGCCGTCCATTCCGGGCATCTGGTAATCGGAGACCACGGCATCATATGTGGCGGAACCGAGTTTTCCCATACCCTCTTCCGGGGAAAATGCCGTATCGACAGAGAAATCACCCATGCGCTCAAGGTATCTCCTGCAGAGGTCTACCAGCGCCGGTTCATCATCAACATAAAGCACCGAGATCATACCGGATCGTATATGGATGGGCCGTGTTGCCCCGGATCCTGCCTGGAATTATGATTGCATACTATCCCTGATGTATCTGCCGCAGGGAGCATCCGGAGTGGCCGGAAATGAGAAAACGCCGGGTACTATTCCGGGAAATGACAGAAAGCCACACCTGTGGCCGGGAAAGTATCCCGACAGATACCTTTTTCTCAAATCCTATGCACTCAATTGTCATGGCATCCAGATTCGGGCACGGTTTCATGGTCAGTCTCATGCATATCGCACGTCACCTGGCACTTCCCCCGGACAAGGCTTTTTATGGCATGGCAGACCATGTCGAAGGGCTTGTGCTTCCCCCGAACTTACAGGGAACGGAAGTCGAGGAACTGTTGACACTCCTCAAAAAGAAAGTGATCTGGCACCAGCCCGGCCCGCTCGATAAGGAAGAACACCGGGAAATATCAATGCTCCTTGACCGGGTGGCTGTCGCAACCGATATTGCGCTCGGGATTCCGGATGCGGATACCGGGGAGTACCAGTAGGTCTATCAATACGTATCACATTATCTGACTGGAAGGCCCTGATCCCGCATGGTTTTCGCGGGAAAATACGTACACAGAGGTATGGATCGTGACACCGCAAACCCTGTTAGAATTGCGGAAATTCCTCTCGCCGGAGATAATGTTCGGTGAAGGGGCAAGGCACCTTGCCGGGAGATATGCACGAAGTTTCCAGGCACGGAATGTTCTCGTGGTAACCGACCCCACGATCCGGAGGATTTCTCTTTTCGAAGACGTATGCAAAAGCCTTGAAGATTCCGGTATCCGGAATGCAGTTTACGACGGCGTGGTACCCAACCCCCGGGTAGAGAACGTTATGAAGGGGGCGGAACAGTACGAGAAGGAAGAGTGTTCCGGGATTGTCGCCATAGGGGGAGGGTCTCCCATGGACTGTGCCAAAGGGATAGGAATAGTAATCTCCAACCACCAGAACATCGTGGAGTTCGAGGGGGTTGACCGGATCGCCGTACCTCCGCCGCCCCTCATCTGCATCCCCACAACTGCCGGATCGAGCGCCGATGTATCCCAGTTCGCTATCATCACCGATCCACCTAGGAAAATGAAGATGGCAATCATCAGTAAAGTTCTCGTACCGGATGTTGCCCTGATCGATCCGGAGACCCTTCTCACCCTACCGGCGGATCTCACTGCCGCAACCGGAATGGATACCCTTGTGCACGCTATCGAAGCATACGTTTCAAATGCCAGTTCACCGATAACAGATCTCTTTGCGTTGGAAGCGGTACGCCTTGTGGCACAGGCACTCCCCCGGGCAATACAGGATCCTGCCAACCCCGGCTATCGCAGGGAGACCATGCTTGCCAGCCTTTACGCAGGTCTCGCGTTCTCCAATGCGAGTCTCGGTGCAGTGCATGCCCTTGCACACGCGCTTGGCGGCTACCGGAACCTTCCCCATGGCACCTGCAATGCCCTCCTCCTGGAATCGGTAATCGAAGCCAATTATCCGGCAGCTGCTGAACGTTTTGCATCAATCGCAGAAGCGGTCGGGATACCGAACGATGATTGCAGGAAAACGGAGATGCCGGGACAACTCCTTCGCTGGATCCATACCTTCCGTACATCCGTGGGTGCATCGGGATCCCTCGCGAGGCTTGACGTAACACCCTCCGATATTGCTGCTCTGGCTGCAATCGCAATCCGGGATCCCTGCATGGTTACAAACCCGAAAGATCTTACCCTCCGGGAAATCGAGGCGATCTATGCAGCAGCCCTTTGACGATTCAAACGATCAGGAGGATCTGAGGGCACGAATCATAGGTCTGGGGGAGCGTTCGGCCCGCAAAAGTTACTACCCGGTCCTCCAGGAACGTCTTCGTGAACTCGAACGGTTCCGTGCCCTCCTGGAAGAGACCAGCGATCTGATATTCGTGGTCCGGGAGGAGGATCACCGGGTGATTGATGCGAACCAGACCTGCTCCCGTCTGCTTGGGTACTCCCATCTCCAGCTCACCCAGAAACAGATAGAAGAGCTGGTTCACCGGGAGGAATATAGCAGGATAAAGGATGCGTTCGCATCGGCAGCCCGTCAGTTGCGATCCGGGAAGTTCGAGACACGGCTCATATCTTCCGATGGCGCCGATGTCGCGGTTGAGATCTCTCTCCGTCTCGTCAGTTTCGGGAAAGAACGGTATGCAATCCTTCTTGCCCGGGATATTACGGAGCGGAAAGCCTACGAAGGGGCGCTTCTCCAGGTCCAGAAGAAACTCAAGATGATCAACCACCTGACAAGGAACGATATCAGGAACCAGATCTTCATCCTCCGGGGATATATCGAAATCCTCCGGAGAACCGGGATGGACCAGGAGACCCTTTCGGTTATCGGGAAGATGGAGGGTGCGATTACCGTTATGAACGAGAGAATAGATCTTGCCGGGAATTTCCAGGATCTCGGCTCCCACGCACCCCGGTGGCATAACCTCCAGGAAACATTCCTCTTTGCCCTGTCCCATACCGACTCCCTCCGGATAGACCGTAGCGGGGATTTCGGTTCAATCGAGATTTTTGCCGATCCGCTCCTTGAAGAGGGCCTGACCCGGGTTCTCATGTTTCTGATCGCGACCCGGAATACCGGGACCATCCCCCTCCGGATCTCGTATGCCGAAACCTGTTCGGGTCTCCGGATACTTTTTGAAGTTCCGGGCAGGGGACTTCCGGTTTCCGGTAAAAAAATCCTCTTTTCCTGGGAATACTGCATAAAGGATATCCCCGGCCTTTTCTTTGTTCGCGAGATCCTTGCAATAACCGCGATCAGCATCGATGAGACCGGAAACGAAGGCACGGGAATCCGGCTGGAAATCGGGGTCCCCCGGGGGACGTACCGGATGGTGCCGGAAGACCCGTATGCCACAGTAAAAGCATAACGTGCGCATCCGGGATAGTTCCTTTCCCATCCCATACGACGAGGGTTTAAGACGGTTAACACCCAATAATTATTGTGATTTCTGCAGCGTATTTTTTTATCTCTTTTTCACCGGAGGTAATTGCCCGTGACTGATACGTACGACGCATCCCATATCACCGTACTCGAAGGGCTGCAACCGGTACGGGAACGCCCGGCCATGTATATCGGGAGTACCGATACCCGCGGGCTCCATCACCTGGTGTATGAGGTTGTGGACAATTCCATCGATGAATCTCTCGCGGGATTCTGCTCTCTCATAAACGTCACCATCAACCGTGACGGATCGGTCACGGTTGAGGATAACGGCAGAGGTATCCCGGTCGACACGATGGAAAAGAACGGGAAGAGTGCTCTTGAAGTCGTTCTCACGGTCCTCCATGCAGGAGGAAAGTTCGACAAGAGCACGTACCAGGTCTCGGGAGGTCTCCACGGGGTCGGTGTCTCGGTCGTGAATGCCCTCTCGTCATGGCTCATTGCCCGGGTGTACCGTGGCGGAAACCGGTACGAGATGCGGTTCGAGCGGGGTCTCGTGGTCGCTCCCATCAGCCAGCGTGAGGAATCCCTGCAGGAGATGGGATTCCGGTACGAGCGCTGGTACGGGACAAAAGCAGAATCCGAAAACTCAGACCGGACCCAGTTCCTTGCAGCCTGCGGATCGAAACTGACCGGAACGGAGATAACGTTCATGCCGGACGCAACCATATTCGAAACGGTCCAGTATGATTACGATGTCCTCGCGTACCGGCTCAAGGAACTTGCATACCTGAACCGGGGCATCATGATCCGGATCCGGGACGATCGCAGCGGCGACAGCGACCTGTTCCATTACGAAGGCGGGCTCCGGGAATTCGTGACCCATCTCAATACCGATGTCCCGTCCCTCCACTCCGATGTGATTGTCTTTGACAAGAAAGACGAGGAGAACAAAGTCGAGGTCGAAGTTGCGCTCCAGTACACGACCAATTACTCAGAACAGGTTTTCAGCTACGTGAACAGCGTGAATACCCGGGAAGGCGGGACTCATCTGGAAGGGTTCCGGAGCGCCATCACCCGGGCGATCAATATCTCGGCAAAGAGAAACGGCCTTATCAAGGAAAATGGCCTCGCCATCCGGGGCGAAGATGTCAGGGAAGGCCTGACTGCCGTGATCAGCCTGAAAGTCGCAAACCCCCAGTTCGAGGGACAGACCAAGATGCGTCTCGGGAACAGCAATATCCGTGGTATCGTGGACTCCCTCGTGTATCAGGCTCTGACCGATTATTTCGAGTTAAACCCGAAAGCTCTTGCCGCGATAGTGGATAAAGTGCTCCTTGCGGCAAAGGCACGGGAAGCGGCGCGGAATGCACGGGAACTGGCGAGGCGGAAAAGTTCCCTCGAGAGTGGCGGGCTTCCCGGAAAACTTGCCGACTGCTCGGAACGCGACCCGGCAAAGAGCGAGATCTACATCGTGGAGGGAGATTCAGCAGGCGGTTCCGCAAAGCAGGGCCGCGACCGGAAGTTCCAGGCAATCCTTCCCCTGCGGGGAAAGATCCTGAATGTCGAGAAAGCCACGGAACATACCATCATCAAGAACAATGAAGTCCAGGCGCTCATATCTGCAGTCGGATCCGGAACCGGTCAGGACTTCGATGTGCAGCGGGCCCGGTACCATCACATCATCATCATGACCGATGCCGATGTGGACGGGGCTCATATCAGCACTCTTCTTCTCACCTTCTTCTACCGGTACATGCGGCAACTCATTGAGGCAGGATACGTGTACGTTGCGCAGCCGCCCCTCTTCCGGATAGCGAAAGGAAAAGAGGAACGGTACGCATACCAGGAAGCGGAGATGAAACGCATCGCGGCAGAGTTTGGCGAGAAAGGCGTCACTGTCCAGCGGTATAAGGGTCTTGGTGAAATGAATGCAGAGCAACTCTGGAAGACGACGATGGATCCTGCAGGACGGGTACTCAAGAAAGTGAAGATAGAGGATGCGGCGTACGCAAACGAGATCTTCGAGAAACTTATGGGGAAGGATGTGGATGCCCGCAGGGATTTCATCAAGCGGCATGCAAAGGAGGTGACGAACCTTGACGTCTGAAGACGAGCAGCAGGCGCTTCCTGTTGAAGAGACCCCTGCCGTCCAGGAGACGCAGGAACCGGGAGTACCTGAAGGCCAGCAGTCAGAAGTATCCCCGGAGACTCCGGCAGTGGAGACACCCATGGCCGAGGTTCCCCCGGAACCTCCCGCTCCCCCTGAACCAGACCCCGACGATGACAATCCCCGGGTGATCAAGGTCAAGATCGAAGAGGAGATGAAGACCGCCTACATCAATTACGCGATGAGCGTCATCATCGGGAGAGCGATCCCCGATGTGAGGGACGGCTTAAAGCCGGTTCACCGCCGCTCTCTCTTTGCGATGTGGGAGATGGGGAACACCCACGACAAGCCCTACAAGAAGAGTGCAAGGGTAGTCGGGGAAGTGATGGGTAAATACCACCCGCATGGTGATTCATCCATCTACGATACCATTGTCAAGATGGCCCAGCCCTTCTCGTACCGGTATATGCTGGTCGACGGGCAGGGTAACTTCGGTTCGATTGACGGCGACTCTGCGGCCGCGATGCGTTACACCGAGGTCAGGCTCAAACCCATAGCGGAAGAGCTTCTCCAGGACCTTGAAAAAGAGACAGTCAACTTCATCCCGAATTTCGACGAGTCGTTACAGGAACCCGTCGTTCTCCCGGCAAAGGTCCCGAACCTTCTCGTGAACGGGTCGAGCGGTATTGCGGTCGGTATGGCCACCAATATGCTTCCGCACAATCTCCGGGAAGTCTGCAAAGCGGTCGTCCAGTATATCGATAATCCCCAGATCGCAATTGAGGACCTGATGCGGACGATGCCCGGCCCGGACTTCCCGACCGGCGGGATAATCATGGGAAACGAGGGCATCAGGAACGCGTACCTGACCGGCCAGGGAAAAGTCGTGGTACGCGGTGTTGCCGAGATAGAAGACGAGGCAAAACTGAACCGGATCATCATTACCGAAATCCCGTTCCAGGTCAATAAGGCCCGGCTTATCGAGAAGATTGCAGAACTCGTAAAAGACAAGAGAATTGAAGGCATCTCTGATATCCGGGATGAATCCGATAAAGACGGGCTGCGGGTTGTAATAGAGCTCAAGCGGGGCGCTATGGGCGCTATCGTCCTTAACCACCTGTACAAGCACACTGAACTCGAGACAAGCTACGGTATTACCAATCTCGCGATTGTGAACGGGGAAGCCCATATCCTTTCGCTCCCCCAGATCCTCCAGCATTTCGTTGCCCACCGCATCGAAGTAATCCAGCGGCGTTCGATCTTCGAGAAACGCAAGGCCGAAGAGCGGGTCCACATCCTGCAGGGGCTTCTCCTTGCACTGGACCGTATAGATGAAGTGATCGCAACCATCCGGGGCTCTGATACTGCAGACCTTGCGCGGGAAGCACTCATATCGAAGTTCGGTCTTACCGAGATCCAGTCCAATGCCATCCTCCAGATGCAGCTGCGCAGGCTCGCTGCGCTTGAGCAGAAGAAGATCATTGATGAGAAGGATGGTCTTGACGCCGAGATCCGGAGACTGAATGAACTCCTCTCGGACGAGAAGAACATCCGTGCTGCAATCAAGGCCGAGACCCAGGAAATCGAAGCGAAATACGGGGATGAGCGGAGAACAAAGTTCTCGGACGCGATGATCAACCTCGGGGTTGAGGACTTAATCGAGGATAAACCGGTCCTTGTGATGATCACATCCATGAACTTCGTAAAGCGAATGGAGATCAATACGTACCGGCAGCAGCACCGGGGCGGGAAAGGGATAACCGGCATGGTGACCCGGGACGAGGATGCGGTCGAGAATATCCTGTACGCGAACATGCACGATTACCTCCTCTGCTTCACGAATAACGGCCGGGCATACTGGCTGAAGGTGTACGATGTCCCGGAGAGCACGCGGGTCTCGAAAGGGAAAGCTATCGTGAACCTCCTCAACCTCCAGGGAGAGCGGGTGACGAATATCATCCCCATCCGGAACTTCAGCCCGGACCACTACCTCCTCTTTGCGACAAAGAAAGGCATTGTAGCAAAGATCCCGCAGGACGGATTCTCGAACCCGAGGACAACCGGCATCAATGCTCTCTCCCTCAAGGACGACGATGAACTCGTGGACGTGAAAGTCACCGATGGCGAACGCGAGGTCATCCTGACCACCCGGTACGGGCGCGGTCTCCGGTTCAGCGAGAAGAGCGTAACCGCACACCACCGGGGTGTGCAGGGCGTCCGGGGTATGAAACTGATAGATGACGATACCGTGAAAGCACTGACCGTTATCGAGAAAGACCACCTCTTCGTAGTCACGGATGTCGGGTACGGGAAGCGGACGGCCTTTGACGAATTCAGGGGCCACGGGCGCGGAACGCTTGGGGTAAAAAACATCAAGACCGACCGGAATGAAGTGGTTGTCGCGGCAAAATCTGTTGCCGAAGACGAGGAACTCGTGGTCATGAGTGCAGAAGGAATCGTTATCCGGATACCGGTTTCCGGTGTCTCCATCCAGGGAAGGAATACCCAGGGTGTCCGGATCATGAAGCTGAACCAGGGCGACAAGGTCGTTGCAGTTGCCGTGGTGAAACCCGGGGAGAATGAAGCAGACGATTCCGATCTTCCCGATGATGAATACCCCCTGCCACCGGAGTAAGGGAATTTCTTTTTTTTTCAAACGCTGAATCCAGCTGTACTTATCACCTGGCTGACTGCATCCTGGGTCATTTTCCTGACACACTACCGGAACAATGTTTCTTCTGGCCAGTCAGGAGGTATTATTATCCGGAACAGGATATAGCGGGTATGAGGTGACAGTTCTGGCAGAGGTTGTCCTGTTCCATTCCGTCCTGGGGTTGAGAACGGGAGTTCTTGGTGCAGCAGAACGCTTGCGGAAAGCAGGTCACACGGTGCATACCCCGGACCTGTTCGATGGCGAAGTCTTTGAAGACATAGCCAAGGGACGGGCAAAATTCGCCACTATCGGCAGGCGGGGGTTGATTGAAAGGACTTGGAGTGCAGTCCAATCCCTTCCCTCACTCCTGGTGTATGGGGGTTTCTCGATGGGCGGCGCTCCCGCCGAGCTGCTTGCGGCAACCCGTCCCGGGGCACAAGGCTGCCTCCTCTTCCATGCGGCGCTGCCTCCGGAAGCCTTTGGCATCTCCGTGTGGCCTTCCGGGGTCCCGGTCCAGGTCCACTACGCTGACCGGGACCCGTATCGTAACCAGCAATGGATCGACCGGCTTCGTGAAAGCGTCCGAAGATCAGGATCATCGTTCGATTATTTCAGGTACCCGGTGCCCGGGCATCTCTTCACCGATGCAGGAGTGACGGAATACAACCGGGAGGCTGACGATCTCGTGTGGGACCGGGTGATCCGGTTCCTCGAGAGGATCGAAAAACCATGAGGTTGTTCCGGGAGAATGCTACTGATTCGATCTGATAGCAGTTACCTGATTAAAAACCCGGACCAGGTATCCGTCAGCCTTTTCTTCCGGGTGCAATCTATCCATCATTATGTTCCGGAAAACTTTTACCTGTGTCCCGAAAAAAGAGGGCGATACCCTCAATATTACCCCGGATATCGAGACCGCAGTCAAGGAGAGCGGAATCGCAACCGGGCTCGTCCACATCTTTGTCACGCACTCGACGGCAGCCCTCACCACGATTGAGTACGAACCCGGCGTCCTTGCCGACCTCCGGAGGGCTCTCTCGGTCTTTGCCCCGGATAAGGAGACCTACGCCCACGACAGCAAATGGGGCGACGGAAACGGCCGGTCGCATGTGAAGGCAGCACTGGTTGGTCCTTCGCTCACTATCCCGCTCGATAAGGGAGAACTGTCCCTTGGGACCTGGCAGCAGGTGGTACTGCTGGAGCTGGATATCCACGGGGGAAAGACACGTACGGTCATTGTAACGGTGACCGGATAAGAAAAAGAGGCGGCCTTTCGGTTCGCTCTTCCGTTCTGATATTCACCTGGTTCCGGTATCCCCGCAGAAAAAATAGATCAGGAAGTTTATATCGTTCCATATTCAATTTCCATTATTCCCGCAGGTGCCGTTACGTTCCGGCAGAAAGGCGATTCGATTTCAGGATCGGACAGCGAATCTCCGGAACGGAATCCCCCGCGGCAGCACCCAGCAATGCACCCTGTACGACACGCACTCCTGATAGATGACGAAGCGGATATCCTTACGATGAGCCGTGAGTTCCTGGAAGAAGATGGATCTATCGAACTCGATACCCGCCAGTCTGCACAGGATGCCCTGGATGCCCTGAAAACAAAGGAGTACGATGTCATCATCTCCGACTATTCCATGCCTCCCGGCATGAACTCCATCGATCTTCTCAAACTTCTCCGGAAAGAGAAGAATGATGTCCCGTTCATCATTTTCACAGGAAGGGGCCGGGAGGAGGTTGCCATGGAAGCCCTGAATAATGGTGCTGCATTTTATCTCCAGAAAGGTGCCCATCCCGAAGTCCAGTACACAGAACTCAAAAATATGATTCTCCAGCTGGCGGATCGGAGACATGCAGAAAAAGCGCTCCGGGAGCGCGAACAGGAGAACCGGATGATCCTCGGGAATGTCCCGGTCCTTATTTATACAGTCAGGTACAGGAATGGCGATCCGGTCATCACCACCCTCAATCCCGCATTTGAACGGCTCACCGGGCTGCCTGCTGAGGAATCCCTGGGTAAGCCATTTACGAGCCTGCTCCACCCGGACGATGTTCCCCGGCTCCTCGCCGTGATGGATATTATTCGGCAGGGAAAAAACCCGGAACCCTGCGAAGTCCGGATCCGGACAAAGGATCCCGCGTACCTCATCCTCGAAATAACCTCAGTCCCTCTCTGTGAGGGAGATGCCTGTACGGGAAACCTCGGCATCGCGATGAATGTGACGGATCTCCGGAAAAACATCCGGCTCCTTGAATCGCAGCGGAAAGAACTCGAAGCAAAAAACCAGGAACTGGAATCGTTTGCGTACTCGGTCTCCCATGACCTTCGGGCACCGCTCCGTATTATTGACGGGTACGCAGAACTCATCCGGGAAAAATACGGAGAGGCATTACCGGAAGAGGTTATGCAGCCGTTTTCACGGATACAGACGGCAGCACGGAGGATGGATTCCATGATAGGGCAGATCCTCGCCCTCTCCCGGTATTCACGGGCTGCAATCCGGATCCAGCCACTGGATCTCTCGGCCATGGCAAACGAAATCCTCGAAGCCCACCGTCTTGAAGAACCGGACAGGTCAATAACAACGATTGTTGAACCGGGCATTACTGCAAAAGGGGATAAAACCCTCATCCAGACCGTGCTCCAGAATCTTCTTGATAATGCCTGGAAATTTACCGGGCATACCCCATCTGCAGAAATCCGGTTCGGCATGACACGGAACGGGGCCGGCCCGGTCTATTACGTGAAGGATAACGGGGCCGGATTCGATGCGGCCCATGCCGAAAAACTCTGGATGCCATTTTCCCGCTATCACCGCGAATCCGAATTCCCGGGAAACGGGATCGGCCTTGCCATGGTTCGCAAGATCCTTGAGCGGCACGATGGCCGCATCCGGGTGGAGAGCGAAGAAGGGAAAGGCGCGACCTTTTCCTTCACGCTCATGGAATGCACCAACGAGCCGCCGTGATTATCAGAGCCGGGACAAATAATTCCCTGATTTCAGAATCAAGCCCGATATCAGCGTTATCTCCCGCGAACCGCCTTGCGAACATCCCCAATTAATAAAACCAGCCGGTTGCCCGCTGGTAACGAGAACAGAGGAAAGTGTGATGGAAACCCTACAGGTACTGATCATTGAAGATTCAAAGGACGACGCGATTCTCCTTGCCCGTGAACTTGAAAAGGGCGGGCTTGTCATACAGACCGAACAGGTAGAGACCGCCCGGGAACTCTCGGAATCGCTCTCCCGTAACGTGCCGGACATCATTCTCTGCGACTACGCGATTCCGAATTTTGGTGCCCTCCCTGCGCTGAAAATCGTCCGGGACAGATACCCTGATCTGCCCTTTATCGTTATATCCGGAGTAATCGATGAAGACACGGCGGTAAACGTAATGAAAGCCGGGGCGCATGATTTCATCAAGAAAGGAAATTACGCCCGGCTTGTCCCCGCCGTAAAACGGGAGATCGAGGAGTTACAGGAGAAGAAGAAGTTCGAGGCCGAGGGAAAGAAGCAGCGGATCGAGGCCGAGAAGCAGAAACAGCTGGCGCTTCAGATGATCCAGCAGAACCCTCAGCCGCTTCTCCTCATGACCAGCAAATTCGATATCAAACTCGTGAACCAGGCGTTTATTGATATGAGCGGGTACTCGGAGGCGGATGTACTCAAAATGAATATACGGGCATTCAAGGTCCTTGCAAAGAGCGGTCACGGAATCCGGGAAGCCCTCGAAACGAAGAGAGGAGTCACCGGGGATGTCACGGTGGAGTTCCCCGCGGGGGTGAAAAATCTCGAACAGAATACGATCCCCCTTCTGGACAAAGACGGGAATCTCGTCAGCATGATGGCGGTCTACAAGGATTTGACAGAGAAACGGAAACAGGACGCAGCCGAAAAAGAATTAGCTGATTACACTACCGCATATCTTTCCACCCTTGCCCAGAACCTTGCGCTTCTCGCGAAGGGGGACCTGAATTTCAACCTCGCGATCGGCCAGGCGAGTGATGTTACCAGGAAGGCCTTTGAAGAGTTTTCGCACATTAACAGGAATCTCAGTGAAGTCCGTGATGCACTCAACCGGCTCACCACCGATGCAAACACCCTCGCAAATGCAGCGATCGATGGAAGGCTTTCGACCCGGGCCGATGCAAGTAACCACCAGGGGGATTTCCGGAAGGTTATCGAAGGGGTCAATAAGACGCTGGATTCCGTAGTAGAGCCACTCAAAGAAGCCATGCGGGTCTCGCAGGAATATGCAAAATATAATTTCTCAGATCGTGTCAATGACCAGATCCCGCTCTCCGGAGACTTTATAAAATTCAAGGAGGCCTTAAACAGCATAGGTATCGCGGTAACAAATGCTGTGCATGCCATCAACAGCCAGGTTACGGAGCTGAATAGTGCTGTTGCTGCTGCAATGGCGAGCCTGGAAGAGGTCTCATCGGGTTCAGACCAGATCGCGAGAAGCACCCAGCGGATCAATGATGATGCCGATAAAGGAAAGCTGGGTATTGGGGATGTCTCGAAAGCGATGACCGACCTCTCGGCAGCTATCGAAGAGGTATCGTCAAGCATGGAATCTGTCGCGGGACAGTCAAAGAGCGCTGCCGCTCTATCCGCTTCCGGTATGGAACTCGCGAAAAAGGCTGACAAGAGCATGGAGAAGATCGGGGAGACCGCAACGCTCGTTTCGACCAATATTGCCGAGATCAACCTCAAGATGAACGAGATCGGAAAGATCGTGAGCCTGATCAGCGATCTTGCCCACCAGACAAATCTCCTTGCCCTGAACGCAGCAATCGAGGCTGCCCGGGCGGGAGATGCCGGTCGCGGGTTTGCGGTCGTTGCCTCCGAGGTAAAATCCCTTGCACAGGAGTCGCGCCAGTCGGCTGAGAACATCGCGTCCATGATCAGCGATCTCCAGCAGCGTTCCCAGAAGACTGCCGAAGGGGCTGTCGCTTCAAGCGAAGAGGTGCGGAAAGGAAGCGCAGATGTCACGGAAGCTCTGAAGGCATTCAGCCAGATCGTGGATGTTGTCGGTAATATCTCCACTTCCACCCAGGATGTGACCCGGGCAGCTCATGAACAGGCTGCAGGGGTAGAGGAAGTCACCGCAAGCATTGCCGAAGTCGACACCATGATCCAGAATGTGGCAAAAGAGTCGACCGACACTGCTGCCGCAACGGAAGAAGCGGCGGCAGCGATCACCCAGGTCGTGAAGATCTTTGAAAAAGTCAATGCCGTAGCATCGAATGTGAACACCGAGATGTCCAGGTTCAGGATCTAGCTTGGGTCAGGTTTCCATGGCAGAAAAAAACCAAACTCCGGGAGCAGGGGAAGCAAAAGTTCCCGGACCGTCCGGGAACACCCGGACGATACAGGTCGTTGAATTCCTTCTCGGGAAAGAGCATTATGCGATCGATCTCTTTGATGTCAGGGAAGTTGTCGAGTACACAACCATAACGAAGCTCCCGAACACACCCCCCTTTGTGAAAGGGATTATCGATCTCAGGGGTGAGGTGACGATGATCCTGGATCTCAAGGAGCGTCTGGGCCTCCCCCCTACGGAGAATACGGAAGTGGAAAACACGCGGGTGATCGTTCTTGATGACACGAAGACCAGTTCGAAGATAGGAATTCTTGTTGATGATGTTCTTTCGGTTTCCCATTTTGAGCAGGAACATATCGATAAAGTATCGATTTCCGATTCGGCAAAAGAGAGTGCGATCCGGGGGATCATCAAGAAAAAAGTGCAAATCAGGAACAAGGAGACGAGCGTTCTTATCATATGGATCGATATTCTTCCGCTCCTCCAGGATATCGGGATATAATTGGGTTGAGGGGGAATACCGGTCCGGATACCGGGACGGGCATGTCATCGTATCCGGCGCCGGGATGCCCCTCCCGAACCTTCAGTGATTATCACCGTGTCATGAGGATTGGGTTCTGCCATTTTCCTGGTGGGGGAAAAGTCAACGGACCGGTCAGATCTCCCCGAGATCCGGTAGTCCCGGCCGGGGTTTCCCTCATTATCTGAAATCCTATAAGTAGTTGCGGAAACAATGAACCGCCGGGAAGAAGAGATCATGGACAGGAAAAAAGCGATCGGGCTCTGCATATGCAGGATGTGCCCGAGTTTTGTTGACTGTAACGAAGAGATCGCCTATTGCCTGGCTGAAACCGGGAAGAGCGGCTGCATCCGGATAGAACAGGGGTGTCTCTGCCCGGGATGCCCGGTTCAGGAGGAGGAGGATTTCCAGCATGTCTATTACTGCACCCGGGGAAGTGAAACCGGCCAATCCCGGAACCGGTAAATCCTGGAAATGCGCGGTCTGCGGCTACATTTTCCAGGGAGAAAATCCTCCCAGAGAATGCCCGCAGTGTGCCAGCACCGGCAGGGAGTATATTGGGATTACCGAAAAGAAGACACTTCATTACGACGGGGAAAAGTTCGATGTTCTGCTGATCAATGGCAGCAATCACCGGGCGAATAACACCAGCTATATGGCGGACCTCGCGGAGGAAGTGCTCAGAGAAAAAGGGGTGAGTTACCGGAGATATAATATCAACGAGTTTACCATCAGCCATTGCTGGTGCTGTTACAGCATGCGGGACAACGCATGCAGGTATCCCTGCAGGGATCAGCTTGATGATATGCCTGCATTCCACGAGATGGTGATCGCATCAAAAGCGGTAATTGTAGCTTCCCCGATAAACTGGAACAATATGTCGGCACGGCTTAAGGATTTCCTTGATCGGCTGAACTGCATCCAGAACCGTTACCTGCTAAAAAAGCCCGGCCTCGCGGAGGGAAAGGTCGTGGGTATCGCGATCTCAGGACACGAGGACGGGGCGACCAAGACCGCAATGGATATTTTCCTGTACTTCCAGCAGATGGGGTACATTCTGGCGCCGTTTGGTGTCGCGTACCGCACGCATGGGGCGCAATTCAACACAATAACAGATCCGGAATTCCTGAAAAACGACCCCCTCGTGATCCAGAAAGTGAAAGGAATGACAAACAATGTCGTGGAGATGATGTGGCTTGACGGGGAGAAAAAGCTGAAGGAAAAACTCGTGCCTGTCTGCGAGTGACAACTGTCGGATTCTCGTTTTTTCAGGGTTCTCCCGTATTGTAGCGATCCTGTCCGGATTCACTCATAACCTTCCGGCAATCCGAATGCACGAAGGTTTTCCGGTCACACTACACCACAACCACCATTACCCTTCCCGGCCCACGCGGATATTGACCCGCATGAAACAGGACTATCCCTTTCTCATCTCCATTCCCCATGGTGGCACTGAAATACCCCCGGAACTTGAGGGTCGCCTTGCCCTGACACCGGATGACTTATCCTGGTTCTGCGACCCGGACACCCGGACTATCTTTGATTTTGGGGATTCCGCCGCGGCAACCCTCGATACCCGGATCTCCCGGATGGCGGTCGATCTCAACCGGCCCCCGCTCCCTCTCCCGCCAAAGGACCCGGACGGGATCATCAAGACCCGGACCATTGACTGCCGGCCAGTGTACCGCGAGGGCAGGCTTCCCGATATCACCCTCATCCACCAGCTGCTCCTCGCCCATTACTTCCCCTACCACCAGCGTATCGACGAAGTTCTTGACCGGTTCCCGATCAGGGTTGCGTTCGACTGCCATTCCATGCTCCCCGTAGGCTCCCCGGCCCAGAAAGACGCGGGGAAAACGCGGCCTCTGGTCTGCCTCGGGAATTACGGAGACCGCCGGGGCAGGGCCAAGAAGGGAGGGCTCACCACCTGCCCGGCGGAATGGGCGACTTCTCTCGCCAGGTTATTCCGTGATGAATTCTCGCTTTCCCGGGAAGTTGCGATCAACAATCCCTTCTCGGGGGGTTTCATCTCGAACGCTCATTACTGGAGAAAAGGAATCCCCTGGATCCAGATCGAGATCAGCCGCTCTCTCTATGAGAACCCGGATGACCCGGGCCGAACCAGGGGTGATCCGGCACTCCTCATTGCCCTGAAAAAGAAACTCTGGAATGTCCTTGCAGCATTCGGCGACCAGCTGGACGAATGAACCGGTGTCCGGGTCCATAGCCCCCACCTGTACTTCGGACTCTTTTGGGAGCCGAATCCGGTCTTCGAATTCTCGCAGGAATTCAGAAAACCTGTAATCCGGACTTTTCGGACATAACGACTATAATACCAAAGAAAAATCAAGTATTCCGGACACCGGAACGACGGAATATCTATGGAGTTCAACCCGTTCGCAATCTCGCTTACCATAACCGGGCTCATCGCGGCAGTGATAGCAGTCTATATCGGCACGCACCGGAAAGCAAAAGGAGCCGGGATCTTCGCCCTGGGGATGACGTCCCTCACGATCTGGTCGATTGCATACGGGATGGAACTTGCATCGACCACGCTTCCGGAGATGTATTTCTGGATCCGGATCGAGTACCTGGGCATCGCCACCCTCCCGGTCCTGTGGTTTATTTTCGTTGTGAAATTCACAGGATTCGGAAAATATCTTACTCCATTCCGGACCGTCCTCCTCTTTATCATTCCGGCCTGCACCATCGCGCTTGTTGCGACCAACAACCTCCACCACGTTTACTTCTCTGCAGTCAGCACCATCACGGAAGGATCGCTGCCGCTCCTGAACCTGACCAAAGGCCCCTGGTACTGGGTCCACGTCACCTATTCGTATGTCCTCCTCGCTCTCGGAACCTTCCTTCTCGGATGGGAATGGTTTGAATCCCACCGCCCGTACAAAGACCAGATCGAATTGATGCTTGCGGGAATTCTCATACCCTGGATATTTGATGTGACCTACATATCGGGGATCCGTCCGTTCACCCACCTGGATCCCACTCCTTTCGGTTTTCTCCTGACCGGTCTCCTTGTGATGACCGGGCTGTATTGGTACCACTTCCTGGACCTGGTGCCGATTGCACGAAGCAGGGTCTTTGAAGCGATGCACGAAGGGGTCATTGTCGTCGAAAAGAACGGGAAGATCGCAGACATGAATCCCGCTGTATCACGGGCGCTGGGTCTCCCTGATCTTAAAATCATCGGGGCCAGGGCAGAAACCATCCTTGCGGAATATCCCGGGATCGTTCGCCTGATACATGAGGGAAAGGATGCAATTTCGGAGATCACAACGAAGGATATTCCTCCGCGATTCCTGGAGATCCGGTGTACCCGGATCAACGAAGGCGATGGGGAGCGGGATGTTGCAGGGTATCTTATCATTGTTCAGGATATTTCGGAGCGGCGCAGGGGGGAAGATGCTATCCGGACCGTTCTCGAAAAGATGAAGATCCTCTCAGGAATCACGCGTCACGATATCAACAACCAGATTATGGCAATGCAGAGCTACCTCTACCTGCTGGACCAGGAATGCCGGGACCCCACCCAGAAAGAATATCTCAGCAAAGTCGCAGAGGCATCAGACCGGATAGCCCTTATGATTCGGTTCACCGAGGATATCCAGAGATTTGGGATCAAAGACCCCTCATGGCATGACCTCGGGAACCTGATAACTATCGCAAAGGAGAACATAGGGCCTGAAAAGATCCTGATCAGGAACGAAATCCAGGATATCAGCATATTCTCAGACCCTCTGATAATACGGGTTTTTCCCCGCCTTATTGAGAACATGCTCCATTACGGGAAGAATGTCACAAGGATTCAATTCTCAGCCCGGGTCGGAAACAGGGAGGGATGCGTTATTCTCTGCGAGGACAACGGGGCCGGGATTCACGCTTCCCTGAAAGAGAAGATTTTCCTGAGGAACTCAGGCGAAGATCCAGGATATAGTCTGTACCTTACCCGGGAGATCCTGGGCATCTCGGGACTCACGATAGAGGAGACCGGATATCCGGGAGCCGGAGCACGGTTTGAGATCCGGGTGCCGGAAGGATCTTACCGCATCACGAATAACGAGGGGAGTTCAGGAAACTGAACGAAAAAAAGGAAACGAGGAAGAACAGGAAAATTTTGTCAGCCGGGGTTAATCGAGCGGAACCGTCTCCAGCTGGGAGACCAGTTCCCAGATACGGGTCCTTGCATGGATCGGCATGTTGGGGTCGTTACTGATCTCATCGATTTTCGATATTGCTTCGGCTGCACGGAGGCCCAGAGGCTTCGTATTATTGGAGAGGAGACCCTTCGTCTCATCAGCAACACGCCTGATGTTTCTCGGAATGGTTGAATCATCCTGGATGTGCTGGAGCATCAGGACACAGTTTTCAATAGTTTTTTCTGGATTTGCCATAGTCTCACCCTGGTCAGGTACACTGATCAAAAGTCGTTATATAACTTATATCCCGACATATATAAGGTTTCAATCATGACACAGGGAAAGAACGCAAGAAAACCCGATGACATCATGGCGGAATACCTCCTTCGCGGGGGAAAGATGCTGGCAAAGACCTGTCCTGCCTGCGGGAGCCCGCTCTTTGAATACAAAGGGGAGACCCGGTGCGTTGTCTGCGCAGAACAGGAAAAACCTGGGGAGGACCAGAAGCGCGCCGCAACCGATCAGAAACCATCCACGGCAACCGGTCCAGTTCCTGCCCAGGCACCTGCGGATTATCCTGCTCTGGAGGCCGGGATCTCAGAGACGGTCCTGAACCTCTGCGAACGTGTGCAGGCCGAGCGGGACCCGAAAGCAGTCAGGATACTTATGGAGAGTATTGCCCTGGGTATGGAAGCGCTCCGTACGCTTCGCCGGAATTAACCGTCAGCGGTAATCCTTTCCCACAATTTCAGCAATCCTGCGGGCGGTTTTCCCGCCAACTCCTTTGACAGCACGGATCTCATCTTCCGATGCATTCGCTATCGCCCGTATCGAGCCAAAGTGCCCAAGGAGGAGCCGGGCTGTTCTCATCCCGACCCCGGGAAGTGAAGAAATAACATATTCAATCTCTTCTTTCTCGCTCCGGTAACTCTTGTGCGGGTGCACCTTCCGGTCGCCCCGGTCACCGCCATCTTCCCGTTTTGCAAGCAGGAAAAGCATCTGGGCAGTCCCTTCCGCATCACCGGTATAGAGAACCGTGACCCCGAGATCTATGGCAATTGCAGCAATTGCACCGCGTATTGCGTTCGGGTGGATGCTCCGGACCGCAAAGATGTCGTCCGTTCCTTCGATCACGAGGACCGGCCGCTGCGCCGCATCCGCCATCTCCTTCATCTGGCCGAGGAGGTCCCGGTCGACAAGCGTATCCACGAAGTCCCGGACAGTCTTTCGCTCGACAAGGATCCGGTCGCCTATGGAATAATCCCCTTTCTCAAGACGTTTGAGAGTGATATCGGCACCAAACGTACTCAGCCGTTCGACCACTTTCGATGAAGTCTCCCGGTCGTCCACCGTAATCCGGGGACCGGAACTGAATTCCCCGATTGTTGCCTGGGATTCGCCGGACATCCCGGGCTCCTTCACCCCATTCCCAGGTTCACTCTCATCCGTAGACTCGTGTCCGCCGTTACCCGGGCTTCCCATAGCAGGCCGTGGCGAAGAAAGGTTCCGAAGTCCTTTCTGCATCATCTTCTCCCGGTTCTGGCTTACGTACCGGAATGCCTCATCGGTCGTCCCCCGGGTCACAAGAACTATGATCTTCCCGGCCCCGTGCCTCCCGGTTCTTCCTTTTCGCTGGATGCTCCGGATCTCGGAGGGGACTGGTTCGTAGAAGATCACCATATCGGTTGCCGGTACATCAAGACCCTCTTCGCCAACCGAGGTTGCTATCAGGACGCGGAACTCGCCTGCCCGGAACCGGTCCAGTGCAGCTATCTGTTTCTTCTGGGAGAGCCCTTTCTCGGAATCCCTTGTTGCCTGCCCCACAAAACGCTCGGCAGGGACGCCGTTCTCGGTAAGGAATGTCGCAAGCTGCTGTACCGTGTCCCGGTACGTGGCAAAGACAATGACCTTGCTTTCAGGGTGCTCCTCCAGCTGGGTGCGGACCAAGGCAAGGACCTCGTCCCGTTTCGGATGAAGTTCCCCTGTCCAGCCCATGCACCGGTCCAGGAGCCGGAGGAAGATCGGATCCTGTGCAAGCCGTTTTGCAGCCTTCGACCCGCCCGCTCCCGATCCTTCTTGGAGCAGCCGGGTGACATAGAGTTTCAGGACCTCGCTTCCCTGCGACTCTGCGAGCATGACCGCGTGTTTCAGTTTCATCAGTTCCGCATAGACCGAAGCAGCCGTGTACCCCGCCGGGTCCCGGAGCGCTATCCGCTGCTGGATCTGAGCATTGATGGCGTTCATCGCCTTCATCGAGAGCTGGTCCCGTTTCGGGACCGGGAGATTCATGTCAGCAAGGAAGGAAAGCCTGCTGTCCATCAGTTCGCTGATATCGGCGATCGCTTCCTTGAGTTCTCTTGGGAGCGCAACCGGGACTACATCTATCTCCCGCTCATGCACGTACGGCCGTACATCCGGATCCTGCTCGGTCCGGGTCTCAAAGATCTCGATCCCCAGGGTCTGGGCAACATCGTTTACTTTCTCCGCGTCTCCCCCGGGTGAGGCGGTCATGCCGAGGAGGAGCGGCCGGGCGGCTGTGGTGAGATACCGGTCCGCGAGAAAAACATACGCATAATCCCCAACCGCCCGGTGGCATTCGTCCACGACAAGGAGCGAGACATCGGAGAGGGTGTACCTCCAGGCGATGAGATCGTTCTTGATGACCTGCGGCGTCGCAAAGACCATCGTCGCCTGCTCCCAGAGATCTTCCCGCTTCTCGTGCGGTGATTCGCCGGTGAACATGACAAGCGCCGGTGAACGTGCATCCTCCGCTTCCGGGAGGTTCATGAATTTTTCAAAAAAACGGAGATGCTGCTCGACGAGAGGTTTTGTCGGAGCAAGCATCAGCACCTTCCCGCCGAAATTGTGGAGCCTTGATGCAGCAACCAGAAGTGCAACCGCCGTCTTCCCGAGACCGGTCGGAAGAACGAGCAGCGTGTTCCCCTCGAGGGCTCGCATCGCGACCGAGAGCTGGTACTCCCGGGCTTCGATGCTGTCCGGTTTAATGAGGGGATGCGTTATGCAGCTCATGCATGCAGCTGGGCGAATGTCAGCCTTCCCTGGATAAGGTCCCGGATCATCACGGGGATTTTTGCGACGGGAACACGGACCTGCGCCATGGAATCACGGTCCCGCAGGGTCACGGTCTTATCCTTCAGGGTATCGTAGTCAACGGTCACGGCGTAGGGTGTCCCGACCTCGTCCTGCCTCCGGTACCTGCGCCCGATGGCACCGGAATCATCGTATTCGGCAAGGAACCCGATCTTCTGGATCTCACCTGCGATCTCCCGGGCAACGGTATCGAGGCCATCCCTGCTCATCAGGGGAAAGACCGCCACCTGGATCGGGGCAACGATGGGGGAGAGCCGAAGAACCTTCCGGACCTCGCCCTCCACCATTTCCTCATCGTATGCCTGTTCAAGGATCGCATAGATCATCCGGTCGATCCCGTAGGAGGGTTCGATCACGTGTGGGGTTACATCAACACCCCGAACTTCCACAGTTTCGTCCCGGACTTCGTAGAGATCGGCAGGGATATGGATCTTCTCGCCGTCTACTTCGACATCGACGCCATTTGCCCCGGGTTCTGACTTTTCAAGTGCAGCAAAGATAGCTTTTGCCTTGTTCCGGTACTGCTTCCCGAGAACACCCATATTCGGAACGATCCGCCGGCGCTTTTCGGTACGGGGCTCTGCGTACTGGACAAAGACCGTAAAGGGGGTCCCGCTGTGGGTGGCATGGGCATTGAGATCGTAGTTCGTCCGGTCTGCGATCCCGACGGTCTCGACCCAGCCGAACCGGTCTGACCGGATCTCGGCATCCCAGCAGTCGCAGGCGTAGTGGGCCCGCTCATCCGGGAGGTGCTGCCGGAACCGGAGCCGGTCCGGCCGGACCCCGACCCGCACCAGCATCTGGTGGGTGAGCGCAAGGTAGTAGGCGACGTACTGATTTGCAACGAGGCCTTCCTCGACTGCCTCCCGCATGCTCATCGTTATTGCGGGCTCCTTTTTCTGTTGCTGGGGAATTCCCAGAAAAGGCATCGTATAATCGGCATACCGGGAGAAGAACGGGTGCCGGTTCTTCTCGTCGGGATGTACGAAGATCTCGGCTTCGGCCTGGGTGAACTCCCGGAGCCGGATCATTCCCTGACGGGGGGAGATCTCGTTCCGGTACGACTTCCCAATCTGGACCGCACCAAACGGCAGTTTGTCCCGGTAGAACCGAAGAAGCCTTGCAAAGTCAGTAAACATCCCCTGCGCAGTTTCCGGCCGGAGGTAACCTCTCCGCTGGGAGCCAGGCCCGATGGTGGTCTGGAACATCAGGTTGAAGGGGAAAACCTCGACTTTCCCGAGCGGTTTTTCACAGGCCGGGCAGGTGAAAGGTGCGACACAGGCAGAAAGCGCTTCGCAGCTCATTGTCCCCGCGTTCAAAACTCCGTTGCCTTCCGCGATATGATCGGCCCGCAGGTATTCGTTGCAGTGCGGACACTGGAGCATCTTATCGGAAAAACCTTTGACATGGCCGGACGCGATAAAAACTGCTTCCTGCCCGATGGTCGGGCACTCGATCTCGTAGTACCCTTCCTGGATAACGTAAAATTCACGCCAGGCATTCTCGACTCTGCGCTTCAGCATTGCGCCGAGAGGCCCGTAATCGATGAACCCTGCAACGGCCCCGTAACACTCGGAGGTCGGCCAGATAAAACCCCGGCGTTTTGCAAGTTCCATCACATTTTCATAAACATCGCTCATGGTGATCACAAATGATGATAATACAAGGGCAGGCAAGGCAAAAATCCTTGCCGGACAAAAACCGGACGGAACCAGTACAACCGGCCCGACTGAAACACCATGATATTTATACATTGTGGTAAATCGGAAAAGAACAATAGAATTAAATATACCGGCTGGGATTCTATATCCGTACCATAGCAGAGGATGTTATGCCGGTAGAAAAACGCAAAACCAAGCTCCTCGAACTCTTCACAACGATGACGAGCAAGACGAAAATCGTGGAGCCTATGAAAAATATCCACGGCACCCTCCGCGATAGCGATGCAATTGAACGGGAGATCGCCCTCATCATGCGGGAGATCCTCGATCAGGGGCTGTTCAAGACGAAGCTGAAGCCAATCCAGCTTGCAAAGCTGGTCTCCATGTTCTACAGCGGGAAAAACGACACGGAAATTGCACGGGAACTCGGCGATGAGAAGCTCTCAAAAACCGTCGCCCGCGCCCGGGTCAGGCTCAAGCTGTTCCGGGAACTTGACTTCAAGATGCCTTTCGACCGGAATGCGATGGAGAATCTCCTTGCATCCGGTAAGACCATGAAGGACGTCTCGGAGGAACTCGGGATCAGCCCGTCAACCCTTCGGGAGTACCGCCACGTGATCGATGAGCAGAACGATCCTTCCATCGACCATTATCTGGAGCGGATCCGGGACGTAATGGAAGACAGGGATCTCACGGAACAGATGACCAGCAGTGCGACAAAAGACAGCCTTGGTGAATCCATCGATATCACGGAAGCAGAACTGATCGACGTGACATAACACGCCGTCCAGCATTATCCCATTTTCTATTTCTCCGAGAGGGACAGGTATCCCTTTCCCTGCGCGGATTCCTTCAAGGCAGGCCTGCCTCCGGTCAGGGCAGGGCACTCTGTCCGGGATTCTGTCAGAAGTGCGAAGGAAAAACTATTCAGCCGTCCGGAGCTGTACTTCCGTACATGAAGATCACCTGGATCTGGCATTCCTGTTTCCTCATCTCCGGTTCGAAAAATGTCCTGATTGATCCCTTCCTTGACGGCCATCCGGTTCCGGCAGACCCGGATATCGTTGCAGTGACCCACGGTCATAAAGACCATTTCGGGGAAACTACCCGGCTTCACAAGAAGACGGTCGCAGTGAAAGAGATCGCGGGCTACCTCAAGACAAAAGGAATACCGGCAATAAGCATGAACCTCGGCGGGACTGTACTCGTTGATGGGGTCTCGTTCGCGATGACACCGGCCCTCCATTCCTCCTGCCTGGAGGAAGCGGGAATTTCCGTGAACGGCGGAGTCCCCTGTGGATTTGTCATCGGTATGGACGGTGTCCGGATTTACCATGCTGGTGATACCGCTCTCTTTTCCGATATGAAACTGATTGCGGAACTGTATCACCCGGATGTCGCAATCCTCCCCATCGGGGGTCGCTATACGATGGGGCCGGATGAGGCTATGATCGCAGCGAACTATATCGGCGCAAAAACCGTGATCCCTATGCACTACAACAGCTTCGAAGAGGTACGGCAGGATCCGCTCCCGTTCAAGAAGGCAATCGAACGGACAACCGATCTGAAGGTTGTCCTTTTACAGCCGGGCGAGAGTATCGAAATCCCCGTAAAATAACACAATTATCCGGGAAACTACCCCGGTTTTTGGTCCACCTAATTTTCCTTTTCTTCAGACAGATACGAATCCGTATGAAAACACCATGAGCTGACGCTCAATTAAAAATCACTTTGCAAAGGATAGAATGAAAAAAAGATTACTCTTCCGCGTCAACCTGCTGCTGGTCCGGCTGGATCAGCTGGACATCCACAATGTTGTGCTGTCGCTGGGCGAGCCGCTTTGCCTTGAAGATATTCTTGCCCTCTTTCCCGATCGCAATGCCCCGGTCCTCATCCCGGACCTGGACCTGGACCGTCTGCTCCTCGGGTTCCCCTTCGAACTCAATCGTGGTAACCTGGGCGGGCAGGAAACAGTTCTTGATGAACTGCTCGGGATTCGGGGAGTATTCAACAACCTCGATCTTCTTCCCCATCGCATCGGATGCTTTCTTGATAGCAGCACCCTTCTTTCCAATCGCGAGCCCCATCTGACCGGGATTTACGACAAAGATAAGCCGCTGGTTCCGGTCATCAACAACGCAGTCCCTGCTCGATGCGCCGGTCAGGCTCTCGAACTGGGAGATTAAGCGCATGCAGTCTTCGGTCAATACGACTTCCGACATACTCAGGCCCTCTTCAGGCTCAGGATATCTGACTCGCCCGGATCGATTACCGCGAGTGCACTTACCATAAACGGCTTACCGCAGGCTTTCCCGAGTGCTACGCTCGTTCCCGGGAACGTGTGCACAAAGAGGCCTTCCTTCGCGGTAAGACTCTTTTTGTACTCTTCCGGGCAGTTCTCTGCAACTACAATGATCTGGGCTTTGCCCTGTTCAACACATTTCTCGGTTTTATTCCTTCCAAGTTCGACATTGCCTGTCTTAATAGCTCTGCGGAGGGATGCATTAAAATCCATTTCAATTCTCCAGATTAACTACAGTTCTTTTTGCGATGAGTTTTACGTCGCCGGTCCCGAGGAGGATCGGCTGGCCGACAATGACATTCTCCGTCACACCGGAGAGTTCATCGACCTCGTTTGCGACCGCCGCATCGAGGAGATGGTTCACCGTCACCTCAAACGCCGCACGGGACAGGACACTCTCTTTCTCGCCCGCAATCCCGTGCCGGCCGATCTGTTTGACCTCGCCTTCCATGCACATCATGTCAGCGACCAGCATGATATGCCGGACATCAACGAGGATACCCTGTTCCGACAGGGTCGAGAGGGCCTCATGGATGATGGCGTTTCGCGCCGCTTCTATCCCGAGCACCATCGAGATCTCACTGATGTTGTTCGTTCGCGTACGGGTGGTATCCACGCCATCCACGCCGAATACATCCTTTAGGTTGGAGCCTTCAGTATATAGGATATACTCTCCGCTCTCTTTCCTGACAACGACCCGCTCGATATCATCGATACCCTGGACGATAACGTTCCTGACGTGCTCGGCCAGCTGGAAGAGATTCTGGTAACTTTCCCGGTTTTTCGGGGTGAAGATAAGAGTCGCGGACTTCTCATCGATATCGTGCTCGAAGTCGCGGTAATGCCTCCGGTCCCGGATCTTCTTGGGGGCATTCTCCATGATTTCCATGGGGGTGATTTTCCGCTTATCGCAGACTTTCGTATTCAGGTGGACGACGATCTGCATCTGCTCCATATCGGTGGTTATATCCCCGAATTCATGGAGGGGAGCCGCTTCGATCTGCCAGGATACTTCCCGGGCACGGTCACGGTCAATCCCGTACTCAGGCTGGAGATAAATCGTCATCGTGGGGGTACTCGGCTCCTTCCTCGCATCCATAATCTCGATAAGACGCGGGAGACCGAGGGTAACGTTGATTTCCGCGACACCGGCGTAGTGGAAGGTACGCATCGTCATCTGGGTACCAGGTTCTCCGATGGACTGGGCAGCGATAACCCCGACGGCCTCACAGGCCTCGATGCGGGTGCTCTGATATTCGGATGTGACACGGGAAAGGATGAGATCGAACTGTTTCTTTGAGAGCTCCTTCCCTTCAAGGAATTTCCGGATCTGGTCCTTCGTTTTTACCGGGAGGTCTGCTGCCTCAATCTTCTTTTCGAAATCATCTTCCATTTCAGACCTCCTCCTTGAGGACGCTTTCCACAATGCCTTTTACATCGACCGGGTCCCCGAAACTGCTCTTGGTCGGGTCAGTCCCGTCTTCCCCGTACCGGAACTGGATGATCCTGCCGCCGGTTGTCCTGACAGTCCCGTCGTAGGCGACTTTCAGGTCCTGAAGGGCATTGATCATCCTGCGCTGGAGGTACCCGCTCTGGGATGTACGAACTGCCGTATCCACAAGACCTTCACGGCCACCAATTGCGTGGAAGAAGAATTCCGTCGGATTCAATCCGCCTTTATAACTGTGCATGATAAACCCGTGAGCATCGGAGCCTCGATCGCCTTTCTTGAAGTGGGGGAGGGTGCGGTCATCGTACCCTCTCACAATCCGTTCTCCACGGACTGACTGCTGGCCGATACAACCGGCCATCTGGGTGAGGTTCAGCATGGAACCACGGGCCCCGGAGACCGCCATCACGACAGCGCTGTTCCCAAGACCCAGGTGCCTGCCTGCAATTTCACCAGTGCGGTCACGGGCTTTCCCCAAGACCTGCATGATCTGCATCTCAAGGGTCTCCTCAAGCGTACGGCCTGGCATCGGTTCGAGCTGCCCGTCTTCATAGATCTTGATCCTGCGGGCTACGTCAAGCGCTGCACCATCGAGAACCTCGTCAATCTGGCCGTACTCGGTCTTTGTTAAGTCTTCGTCATCGATACCGAACGAGAAACCGTCCAGCATGATCGAACGGATGGATAGTTTTGTCAAATCATCGATAAACGCAGCGGCACGCGCCATTCCAATCTGCCGTATGAGTCGGTGGACGATCTGGCCATCGAATGCACCGATTGCTTTCTTATCGATTGTCCCACATTCCAGTTTGCCTTCAATGATCCTGACGTATGCATCGCGTTCGCAGAGTTCCCGCTTACAGGTATCACAGTTCTGGCAGGAACTTGCCCGGAAGACCATGTTGAGGTGTTCCGGGAGAATGAGGGAGAAGACCTGCTTGTTGGTCCAGTAGGGAATGCCACCTTCAACTTTCCCGGGCTTTGGCAGGTGCTCGATCCTCGCGTATTTCAGGAGATAGAGCACTTCGTCCTTCGTGAACCACCGGGTCTCATGGGTCAGCATGAAGATCCCGGAGACGTGGTCGTGAATGCCGCCAATGATCGGGCCGCCGAACCGGGGCGAGAGGATGTTTTCCTGCACGGCAACAAGGATTGACGCTTCCGCGCGGGCTTCTTCAGTCTGCGGGACGTGCATGTTCATTTCATCCCCATCAAAGTCGGCGTTATAGGGCGGGCACACCGCCGGGTTAAGCCGGAAGGTTCTCCCTTCCATGACCTTGATCCGGTGCGCCATGATTGACATGCGGTGGAGTGACGGCTGCCGGTTGAAGAGAACGACATCGCCGTTCCGCATCTGCCGCTCGACCGTCCACCCGGGTTCTATCATGTCTGCGACCGTGTCAAGGTTGCCTTCCGCAAGCCGGAGCCTGCGGTTGTCGGGCCGGATGACATAGTTCGCTCCACAGGGAGATGTCACAGTCTCCCGGACCGGGCCGGTTCTGACCATCTGGCGCAGTTCTTCGAGGTTATAAGGGGTGACCCGTACGGGAATCGACATTTCATTTGCAATTGCAAGAGGGACACCTACCTCAGATACGCTCAGGTTCGGGTTCGGGGAGATAACCGTACGGGAAGAGAAATTGACACGCTTACCTGATAGAGAACCTCGGAACCGTCCATCTTTTCCTTTCAGACGCTGGGAGAGAGTCTTGAGCGGTCGTCCACTGCGGTGGCGTGCGGGAGGACAGCCTGCAACCTCGTTATCCAGGTAGGTGGTCACGTGGTACTGGAGGAGTTCCCAGAGATCCTCGATGATGAGCTGGGGGGCTCCTGCATCCTGGTTCTCCTTGAACCGCTGGTTGATGCGGATGATATCGACCAGTTTATGGGTCAGGTCGTCTTCCGACCGCTGGCCATTCTCAAGGATAATGGACGGCCGCATCGTAACCGGGGGAACCGGTAGCACGGTAAGAATCGTCCACTCGGGCCGTGCGACATCTGGGTTGATCCCAAGGTGCCGGAGATCCTCATCGGGAATCTTCTCAAGCCGGGCGCGGATATCTGCAGGAGTGAGCTTGTGCTCAACCTTCTTTCCTTCTTCCAGCATTACCTCAGAGAACGTGGTCGGTTTCTCGAAATTTACCTTGAGCTGCTGCTCGCCGCAGTACGGGCAGACCCGTTCCTTCTTGATATCCTTCTCAGTCAGGACATCCCCGGTCTGATCATCCTCAGTTCCGATTACTTTCTCAATCTCCTCAGGGGAGAGGAGAACCCGTCCGCAACTTCTGCAGGAAACACGGAGAAGTTTCCTGATAAGCCGGGTGTAACCGACGTGGATGACTGGCTTTGCGAGTTCTATGTGGCCAAAGTGGCCGGGACACTCGCTTGCCTTCTGATCGCAGGTCTTGCACCGGAGCCCGGGGTCGATGACTCCCAAATTGAGGTCCATCAGGCCCTGGGGATACGGGAACCCATCGTCATCATAGGTGTCCGCCCAGATGATCTTCCGGACGCTCATCGTCCGGATCTCCTTCGGGGAAAGGAGGCCAAATTCTATCTTTCCAATTCGTTTCGGGCTTGGCATGATGTACCTCTAGACAACGTCCTCAAGTTTCAGCCGGGGCGCTATCCCCATACTCTTCATCTCATCAAGCAGGAGCTTGAACGCGTAACTCATCTCAACATGGTAGATGTCGGTTTCGCTGCCGCAGGCAAGGCACCGGGTCGTGTTCCGTTTCCGGTCCAGCATCGCGACCATACCACAATGGGCACAGACATATTCCTGGACCTTGTCGGACTCGTCAAGCAGGCGTTCCTTGAGTGCCATTGCGGCGCCGTGGCCGATCATGACATCCCGTTCCATCTCACCAAACCGGAGACCACCTTCACGGGCACGGCCTTCCGTAGGCTGGCGGGTCAGGACCTGCACGGGTCCGCGGGACCTGGCGTGCATCTTCGAACTGACCATGTGGTACAGTTTCTGGTAATAAATGACCCCTATGTAAATATCAGCCTTGAACCGTTTGCCGGTGATACCGTCCCACATGACTTCGCGGCCGTTGTGAGAGAAACCAAGCTGTCTCAGGGATTCACGGATATCTGCTTCACTCTCACCCGAGAAAGGCGTTCCGTTGATCCTGCGGCCTTCGAGAGCTCCGACTTTCCCGCCCAGCATCTCCAGCATGTGGCCGATAGTCATACGGCTGGGGATTGCGTGGGGGTTGATGACAATATCCGGGGCAATACCACTCTCGGTGAACGGCATATCTTCCTGGGGCGTGATGAGCCCGATGACTCCCTTCTGCCCGTGACGGGACGCAAACTTGTCTCCAACTTCCGGGACACGGAGGTCGCGGGTGCGTACTTTCACGAGACGGGAGCTGTTCTCCCCTTCGGTAATAATGACCGTGTCAACGATACCATGCTCATTGGATCGCATCGTAACGGATGTGTCCCGCCGCTTCTCAACTGTGATGAGGTCTCCGGAAGGTTCTTCCAGGAACCGGGGCGGGGAAGTCTTCCCGATCAGGACATCCTTTTCCATGACGACCGTTTCGGGATTGATTACACCGTCGTCGTCCAGGTTCTTGTACGATTCGGCTCCGTGAGCCCCGGTGACTTCTTCATCAGGGACCTCAATCCGGTCGACCTGGCCGCCGGGATACCGGCGCTCTTCGCCTTCGTAGGTCCTGAAAAAGTGCGACCTTCCGAGACCGCGCTCGATAGAGGCCTTGTTGAAGATGAGCGCATCTTCAATATTGAATCCCTCGTAACTCAGGATGGCCACAACAAAATTCTGGCCTGCGGGCCTGTCGTCGGAACCGATCAGTTCCGAGGTCTGGGTGTGGGTTAAGGGCTTTTGAACGTAGTGAAGCAGGTGGCCACGGGTGTCAGGCCGGAGCTTCATGTTCGCTGCGCCGAATCCGAGCGCCTGCTTAACCATTCCTGCGCCCATCGTTACACGGGGACTTGCATTATGCTCCGGGAACGGGACATGCGCAGCACCAATGCCGAGGATGAGCGACGGATCGATCTCAAGGTGCGTGTGCTCAGGTGTGATCTGATCAGGATTGATTGCAATAAGAAGATCTTCCTCTTCCTCCGCATCAACGAACTCAAGGAGTCCTTTCCGGACCAGATCGCCAAAGGCAATCTCCTTTGACCTGAGCCGTTCAATATCGTCCTCGCCGATGAGCGGTTTCCCGTTCTGCAGGACGATCAGGGGGCGCCGGGCACGGCCCCGGTCGGTATTGATGACAACGTCCCCGTTGTATTCCTTCAGGGAAACGTTCACTTCGGTCGGGATAGCCCCCTGACGGCGCATAAGCCGGATCTTCCCGACAAGCTCCCGGGGATCTTCAACAAGCCCGATAAGGGCGCCATCAACGAAAACGCGTGATTTCTTCACTCAGTATCCCCCCGGATATGTTCTACGCCCAGGCTATAGAGAAGCCGGGTCACTTCTTCCTCATTATCGACGCCGTTCGAGATTTCGACCATCTGGGCGAAGTTCTTGACAAGACCACAATTCGGTCCTTCTGGGGTCTCGCTTGGACAGATGCGCCCCCACTGGGTGGGGTGCAGGTCACGGGCCTCGAAGTGGGGCTGCGAGCGGGAGAGTGGTGAAATAACCCTGCGCAGGTGCGAGAGTACACTCATGTGATCGACCCGGTCCAGGAGCTGGGAAACCCCGGTCCTGCCGCCGACCCAGTTGCCGGTCGCAAGCGGGTGGAGGAGACGCTCGGTAAGGACGTCTGCTCGGACAGCAGTCCCAATGGAGAGATCACGGTGGCGCATGCTCGCCCGTTCCAGCTGATACTTGATATCCCGGGTCAGCCTGTTGAGAGAGATACGGAAGAGATCCTCCATCAGGTCGCCCGCGAGTTTCAGGCGTTTATTCGAATAGTGGTCCTTGTCATCGATCCTGCGCTTGTTCAGGACAAGATCAAAACAGGCCTCTGCCATACGGCCGAGGAAGTGGGCCTTTGCAAGGCGTTCCGCGTGGATCGCCTCAAGGTATCCTTCGTCGCCTTCCTTAAGTTCCCCGTGCTGGTAATTCAGGTGGGGCAGGAGGTAATTATCGAGCACGAACTCGGAGCGTTTGCGCTGGTAGTCACGGGTCTGGTTCGGAGCAAGTTTCTTCCCGACATACATTACCCCGCTCTCGACGCTGTCGCATTCGCTCTCTTCGAGATTCTGCATCATGAAGGTGAGGATATCCTCATCGGTTGAGACCGCATTTACGACTTCCTGGTCGTTGGTCATCCCGAGAGCACGCATCAGGTCCACGAAGTTGAGGTGGCCGGCAACAGACGGGAAGGAAACTTCAAGAAGGTTTTTCCGGTTCCGTTCGACAACAACAAGGGCACGGTATCCCCGGAACTGGGAGAAAACCTTTGCAACATAGATCCGCTCGCTGTACCGCTCCGTGAATTCGGTCATGATCTTGTTGGAGGCAAGATCTTCGAGCGTCATAAGGACGCGCTCGGTTCCGTTCACAATGAAGTAGCCGCCGGGATCGTAAGGATCTTCTCCCCTCTCGGTTCTCTGGGCGTCGTCCATCCCGTACAGGTTGCAGGAAGCGGATCCGACCATGATCGGGAGCTGCCCGATAGTAGTGATGACCGGTTCCTGGCGCTCTCCCCCGTTGACCAGGGTCATATCCAGCTGGATAGGGGCCGCATAGGTAAGGTTACGAAGCCGGGCTTCACTCGGAAAGAGGTCGCCCTGAGAGCCGTCTGCTTCACGGACCAGGGGTTTTAAAACCTTGATCGTCCCGAGCTCGACCCAGACCGGGGCGCTTTTCCGGCCCCGGTTTTCTATATCCGTCTCAATGAGACGTTGTTCATTCACGACCTTCTGGAGATTGTGCAGAAGAAAATTGTTATAGGAGTCCAGTTGGTGGCGCGCAACATGCTCCCGGGCAAAGTATGCCCTCGATAAAACGCTACGGTCTATCAGATCGATCAGCCCCGGTTATTTCTTCGGCCTCTTAATCACAAGGCGGTACGACTCGGCTCTGCCTGCAGTGTGGCTGGTACGGATGACCCGGATGACGTCCCCGGGTTTTGCCTCTACGGTCTTTGCCGCAGGGTCGTCATGAAAAATTTTTGGCAGCTGCTCATGAGTGATTTTATAAGTTGAGAGGAGGTCACGTACCTCCTCATCATCCATAATTTTATGATCAGGCACCATCACGTGCTCAAGGACATTCAGTTTGGTGCTCACGAAAAACCCCCGATAGATGTTCCAGTGTGTTCAAATGCATCACCGCTAAAAACCCACAGTTCCCCCAACCGTGGCGACGGGCCCGAGGGGATTTGAACCCCCGACCACCTGGTTAAAAGCCAGGCGCTCTACCGAACTGAGCTACGAACCCATGCCAGCTGCGCCACACAGCATTATTACAATGTTAGAAAAGTATATAAATATTCTGACGCTAGTAATTTAGTTTGCTGTCCCCGATCCGACAATCGGATCGAATGTACTGGTGAGTTCATGGAGACGCTCTTCCTGGCTTTTCAGCCGTGCTTCTATCAATGCAATTGAATTCTCACGCTCTTCCCGGGTCTTCATATCGATCTGATCGATCTCCGTACTGCTGCGGAGAACCCGGAGAAGATTCCCGTCGACATCGCAGCTCATCCTGAGTGCCAGGTACTCGTCGATAAGGGCCGTATCAATTCCTGCCGCCCGGGCCTTTTCCGAAAGCGCCCTGAGTGAGTTCTTTCTCGCAATCACGCGCTCAATTGCTACCAGAAGTTGTTTGGGGTTGACAGGTTTTGCCACGTAATCGTCAATATTGATGCGGTGTGCTTCCGCTTCCGGGGGGGTGATCTTCTTAGCCGAGAACATCAGGATGGGGATATCACAGGTTGCAGGGTTCTCTTTTACCTTTTCCAGGGTCTCCCACCCATCCATCGGCTCCATCATGATGTCAAGAATGATAATATCCGGGATCTCCTTTTTCAGGATCTCAAGACATTCGTCACCGCCATGGGCAGCTATTGTGATATATCCCTTCTTTTTCAGGATAGCAACAAGACCATCGACAATAAAAGAACTGTCATCTACAACAAGAATTTTTTCTGCCACCCAGACACCGCCGGTTGCATTTCCTGTTTTCAGGATACGCCAAGTGTTGTTAACAGATAGCGCACACGCCAGTATAAATATTGTTGATGGGGACCAGGGGCATGGAAAAGGGAAACTGAAAAAAAGAGAGAAGATTATTCGCCGGGCTGCTTTCCCGATGCTTTTGCGAGTTCGTCCCGGATCTGCTGGAGACGCTCTTCCTGGAATTTGATATTTGCGCCCATACTCTTGATGGCCCGGGTAATATCTTCTGCAACCTTTGCCTTTGCATCGTTGATATTATAAGTCGTCTCAAGAATCCGCATCAGCCGCTTGTTGACATCAATACCCTTGCTGAGCCGGGCATATTCAACGATAACCTGCTGGTCAAATCCTGCCTTCTGGGCCAGCTCCACATCCGCCGTGATCTGGCTCTTCCTTGTAAGGACGTGTTCTATCGCATCATACAGCTCGCGGTGGGTTATCGGCTTGAGAACATAATCTTCGATATAGATACCGTATTCCTGTGCCTCGGAAGGGGTCAGCTGCTTTGCGGTCAGCATCAGGACCGGGATCTCCTTTGTCTCGAGGTTCCCCTTTACCTTCTCCAGGGTCTCCCACCCATCCATCGGCTCCATCATGATATCGAGAAGGATGAGATCAGGGGTGACCGTCTTGAGAATGTCCAGGCATTCCTCCCCCCCGTATGCTGCAATCGTGCGGTATCCCCCGCGCTCCAGCATCGTGACAAATACATCGACTATAAACGGACTGTCATCAACAACCAGAATCGTATACATCACAGTACCTCCGCGATTCGCTGCGCAACTGCCTGCGATTTACCATGAACTGCAGTGCAATCCGCGTTTTTTCCGACAATGACCGCCACAAGGAGCTTCTCGCCCGCACCCATGACAATAATTGCAGCATCCTCGGCGTGGATAGTCACGGAGTCAGGAGATTTCACCTTGATGATGCTTGCAGCGGATTCTGCTGACGCGAGCAGGGTTGCACTCATGGCTGCGAACCACGGCTCATTCAAATCAGCATCGAAATGCTTCCCTATCATTATCCCGTCACGGGATACAAGGGCGCACGCTGTTACCCCCTCGATCCCCCGCAACTCTTCAATGAATCCCGATATCTTTTCCTTGAGCATGACGCAGCACTGACTCCCGATCCCTCGATATTCATAATTTCCAAGAGCACCCTTATATAAATATCCCTTTTTTCCTATAAACGCGGAATTCACGCGAAATCCTTTTCCAACCCTATATATAGTGCTTTATGGGCGGTTCCCTCCCCAAGAACCGGCTGCGACATCACGGTACCGGATCAATCTCCTATAAGGGAAATACCAATCCGCACGAAATCCAAAGCCGGTTTTGGGAAACAGCATAACAAGATACATATGGAACATGAACGAATAGTATGAGCGCGGGGCCATAGGGTAGCCTGGACCATCCTAGGAGACTGGGGGTCTTCTGACCTGCGTTCAAATCGCAGTGGCCCCATTCTGATTTTACGGTCCTGGGAGCATGAAACTCACTGACGCCTGCATCGATTGTCTTCTGTCTCGTGTTGCTTTTGAGTGTGATCTGACTGCCGCAGACCCGGTTACGCGGGAAAAGGCACTCAGGGAGTGCAGGGCGGATCTAGAATCGCTCAGGACAAGTACACTACTCCATCCCCAGATAGCGAGCCGCGTTCACCGGAGGGCCTGCAGCATCTGCAAAAGCCCGGACCCGTTCCGGGAACTGAAGCGAACCGGGAACCGGCAGGCTCTTGAAGTCTGCCGGAAAGTGCGGCCCGATCTCACCACGTTCCGAGACCTGGCCCTTGCATCAGTCATCGGAAATACCTTTGATTACGCAGTGAAAGACCATACCGTCACTTCAGATTTCGGGGAGTTCTTCGCAACGGAATTCCGGAAAGGGCTTGACTGCGACGAAACGGACAATATCCTGCTCCGTTCGCAGCGGGTGGTATACCTTACCGACAACTGCGGTGAAATCGTTTTCGACCGACTTCTTGTGAAATACCTCAAAGATCTCGGCTCTCACGTAACCGTCGCTGTGCGCGATGGCCCCATCCTGAACGATGCCACCCGGGAGGAGGCCCTTGCCCTCGGGTTCGACCGGGTAGCGGACCTGCTCACAACCACTGGCGGGGGTTCTGAAATCGGCCTTGACCTTGAAAAGATGCCGGCCGATCTTGCAGATGCTATCGATTCCTGCTCGATAATCATCTCCAAGGGAATGGCGAATTACGAATCACTCAGCGAGTATCCGGGGCTCCCCCCGGTCGCGTACCTCATGTGCGTGAAGTGCCAGGTGATTGCCGATGATATCGGTCTTCCCCGCGGATCCAAGATCGCCATGCTCAAACGCTGACGGTAAACCTGTCCCTGCCAAACACATTTCTGCAGGTATTCACCGGTATCGCATACTTTTTCCCGCAGGAGTCCGTATCATTGTACTATGGCAGTAATGGACAGTGGCTCACTTGGGTGGGGGATGATCGTCCTGGGAGCGTTACTTCTCCTTGCCGAGGTCTATAGTCCGGGGTTCTTTATCGCAGTCCCTGCCACGGTTCTCCTGATTCTCGGTATTCTCCTCCTCATGGGAATCGATATCTACAGCTCGGGCTGGGGGGTTCTCATCGGTGTTGTAACTGCAATCATTGCAGCAGGGATTACAGTCCTGTTTTACAGCAGGATCAACCCGGATGTGAAATCCCCGACGACAATCAGCAGGGACTCCCTCATCGGGAAAGAAGGGATTGTCACTGTTGACGTGGATGAGAATTCCCTGAGCGGCAAGGTAACGATTGCCAGCTCGGACTGGAGCGCCCATACCCTCGGGGGAACTATCCCGGCAGGAAAGCGCGTCAGAGTGGTAAAATCAGAAGGCGTCCATATTGTTGTAGAAGAGGTGAAGTAAATGGCAGGACCTTTTGAACTGTTAATAACAATTTTCCTGATCCTCGTGATCGTGATCATCTTTGCGAAAGGGGTCGTGATCATCGAGCCGTACGAACAGGGCCTCCAGATCCGGCTCGGGAAATATATCGGCAGGATGAATCCCGGGTTCCGGTGGATTGTCCCCTTTGTGAGCGCGGTCACGAAACTCGACCTGAGAACGCAGGTGATGGATGTCCCACGACAGGAGGTAATAACCAAAGACAACTCGCCGACCAATGTCGATGCGATTGTCTATATCCGGGTTATCGATCCCGAAAAGGCGTACTTCGAGGTTGCGAATTACCGGATGGCTACGGTCGCCCTGGCCCAGACAACTCTCCGTGGGATCATAGGGGATATGGAGCTGGACGAAGTCCTGTATAACCGGGAAAGGATCAACACCAAGCTCCGGGACATCCTGGACCGGGAGACAGACCAGTGGGGGGTCAAAGTCGAGCGGGTCGAGATAAAGGAGGTCGATCCGGTTGAGACTGTGAAGAATGCCATGACCGAGCAGACCGCTGCGGAGCGTGCCCGTCGTGCGGCTATCCTCCGTGCAGACGGGGAAAAGCGCTCTGCCATTCTGAAAGCAGAAGGTCTCCGGCAGTCGATGATCCTTGAGGCAGAAGGCGACCGCCAGAGCAAGATCCTGCGTGCCGAAGGAGACCGGATGTCGAAGATTCTCCAGGCGCAGGGAGAGGCGCAGGGCCTGCGTATCCTCTCCGTCGGAGCTTCACCCCTCGACAGTAAATCCATAACGGTCCTGTCCCTGGACGCCCTCAAACAGATGGCGAACGGACAGGCCACGAAGATCATCTTCCCATTCGAGATCTCCCAGCTCATCCGGCAGGGAGCAAAATTCCTGGGGGCATCCGAGGAAGATTTCAAGGAAACGGATACTTCCGGTCCAAAGGTTCCGCTCGATGACAGCATCCTGGGGGAGATCCCCCGCCGCGAGGAAGTAGATGTAATCCTGAAAGAGATGAAAGATGTCATTCCGATTGTGTCGGATGACGAACTAAAGGACCCGAGCAAGCGCAGACTTGCCGCTGATGCAAAAAAGGATGAAAATATCCCTCCGGTGTGACCGGAATAGTATCCCGGTTCTATTTTTTCAGGGAAAATCCCAAAGCAGCCTGCTCAGCAGGGGATATGAGACACGCCCGTTCCGCAGGTTTAGCATCTCCCCGGTTTGAAAAGGTGATCGGGAGACGGGAATGCCCGAAAAAACGAGAGAGGCGTCCACCTGCTCACCCCCATACCATTGATGAGATATGCCCCGTGATACTCTCGGGCCCCCCTGGAGGAATAATCGGCCAGCAGCCCCCGCAAATCCCATCTACCCCACGACGGGGCTGATTGCGTCCCGGCCGGAGTCTGGGGGTAAGAACACCTGCATGTCCCTCTTGCAGGGGGTATCCCTACATCTTACATGTGCATGAGGTACGGGAGCATAATGAGGGAGATCAGCATCACGAAGAGCACATAACTCACGCTCGCAACAACGTGCGGAGCGTACCTCTCCCAGCCTTTCCGCTCAAACGTCCGCTCGACACCTTCCTTCAGGATATATCCCCCGTCCAGGGGCACCATCGGGATCGCATTGAAAATCCCGACATTGATATTGATCCAGCCGCACCAGAAGAGAAGATGGATAACGCCCCAGTACTGGTCGAAAGGAACCTGGTAGGAACCGGTCAGCGGCGAATCGAAGGCAAGGATGTGGAAATACTGCCCCGACGCCGACGTATCAAACGGGGTAACGAGAAGGTGAAGAAGTCCGATCGGACTGATCAGGGAGAGGGGATCGGACGTGAGTGCTTCCGGCTGGAAATAGTACACACCCATGAAACCACCGGTACGGTTATATTCGGCAGGCCATGCGCTCAGGGTCAGCGTGTAGGACGATACTATTCCGTCTTTTTCTATGCCCAGCGTCACCTGATCGCCGGGTTTTGTTGCGTTCAGGATAGTTGAGACCTGGTCGCGGGACGAGACGGAAATCCCGTTGACGGTTTTGACAACGGAATCCACGGGAATCCCCGCCTGGGCGGCAGAATAATTCTGGTAGACCCCCTGGATAACCGGTTCCTTTGTCGGCACCGCCATCCCAATCGCTGCAACCATCAGCCCGAAACAGATGACCCCTATAACGATATTGTTCGTAATCCCGGCCCCGAACATCCGCATCTTGGGCATCCCTTTACGCCGGTCGAGCTCCTCCTCGTCAGGCTCGACAAAGAACCCGATTGGGATGACCGCAATTAAGACCCCGACGCTTTTCACCTTGATCTGCTCGACCCGGCAGAGAATCGCGTGGCCCATCTCGTGGATAGCTATCGTCAGGACAAATGCAAACCAGACCGCAAAGGTTGACGGGACGTAATTATTAATCCCGGGAATAAGGAGAATGTTCTGCGGCTCGTAGATACCCGTGGGTTCCGGCTTCAGGGACAGCGTATACTTGAGGGAAATGAAGAGCATTATCGTGATCAGGACCGAGACCACGATAACCATGATCACCCCGAGGGTCCCGTAGATCCGGAAAAATGTCTTGTAGGGTTCAAACCGGTCAAAAAATCCGACCCTTTTACTCTTGATCGCAAGGAACGGCCCATAGAATGTGACGTGTTCCGGAAAGAGATTCTTTTTATGGATATAAAACGCAATCGCCGCATAAATCGCGACAAGAGCGAGAACGGGGATTATCCAGTGCATTCCTTAATACTAGGGCTGAAGAGCAGATAAAAGGTAAGATACCCGGCCGGAATCAGGTGAACCGGAGGAGACTCGTCTGGCCGTCTTCCCCCATCATCGCCTTCACGGTCTTCCAGCTTTTCCGTGCAAAGACCGGGGGCTCGCCATGGTCCCGGATATACCCGGCAAGAAACGCTATCGTGACCTGGTCCGAGGGATACCCGCTCCCGATCTCCCCGTACTCTTCCTTCAGATCCGCGATTGCCTTGTCCCGGACAACCTTTGCAACGATACTTGCAGCAGAGACTATTTCGTAGGTGCTGTCAGCCCGGTGTTCGGAGATGACCCGGCAGACAAAGGGGAGCTGCTGCCGCACCATCTCGCCATACCGCTCCTCATTCACATCGCAGGCGTCCACGTAGGCCACCGTTGGTTCCAGCTTCCGGATGACTTCCGCATGGGCAAGGGCAACACACTCGTTCATCGTCATTCTGGTGCGGATTTGATCGATCTCGCGGGCTTCGATTATTTTCGTTGCAACGTGGCACCGGTCAAGAATTTCGGGATACAATTCCTCCCTGCGGCGGGGCGAGAGGGCTTTTGAATCCTTCAGGCCGAGACCCTGCACCGTCTCGGGAAGATCGCACCCGACCGCCGCGATCACCATGGGGCCAAGAACCGGCCCTTTGCCTGCTTCATCCACCCCGCAGATCATCCTCACAATCTTGGTATGGCACCTATTAAAGAAACCGTACCGGGCATGGCGACCCTGTCAGAGGAACAAAAATACCAAAAATGCTGCAACCTTTATGACCGGGAGGGAAAAAGGGCTGATGAATAGTATGTTATGGTATGTTATGACATAATGTCGGCGAGCGCCTTCAATTCAAGGAGAAGCTTGGGGTTTTTCTTGAGGATCTCTTTCACCAGCTGGAAGGTGGAGAACTCCGTGAGATCGAGTTCGCTCACGGAATGGACGATTGCATTGAGTTTCTCGTCCGGCTGGGTGATCAGGTACTCTTTTACCTTATAATTCCGCTCGATAGTCTTCCCCATCGGGGATGCACGCCAGGCACGATCATACTCCATCAGGGCTTTCTTTGACGTGTCGCCATTTGCGATGCACTCCACGACCGTTTTCGCAGCAAGGTGCCCGGTATACATCGCATTATAGATGCCGCCACCCGTCAGGGGATCGACAACGCGTGCAGCGTCACCTACGAGAAGCAGATTGTCTGCCACCGTGCAGTCCAGCGGACGGCAGACAGAAACACCGCCGACAACGAGCTCCACGGTCTTGCCATTCGGGAAATTCTGTTTCACGAACGTGTCCAGGTAATCTATTGCCCGGTGCCCGTTCCCGCTCTTTCTCCCGCTGATCCCGATACCGACATTGGCGCTCCGCTCTCCCTTGGGGAAGACCCAGAGATAGCCTTCCGGTGCGACCTTATTCCCCAGGTAGAAGACCGTTTTCTTGGGATCGATGTCGATATCGGTCATCACGTACTGTGCACCGCTCATGATCTCCCGTAAGGGAACGGTCGTATCGATACCTGCCCACCTGGCAAACTTGGACTCAACACCGTCAGCCGCGATCACAATGTCTGCAGTCACGTTTGTGACTTTGCCGCAGTACTCAAGTTTTGCTCCGGTGACCCTGCCATCTTTCATCAGGGGCGCCGATGCACGGGTTTTCACCCGGATATCGGCCCCGGCATCCGCTGCCTGCCAGGCAAGTTCGCGGTCAAAGAATTTCCGGTCAAGGATATAGCCCACTTTTCCGCCGGCCATCCGGGATTCGAGGACCATCTTCGTTCCGTCGGGTGCAACAACGGCAGCGCCATCCATCTCGGCAGAGATCCAGCGGGGGTCGGGTTTTACGAATTCCTGCAGAGCTTCCTTCCCGATTCCTTCTGCACAGCGGACCGGGGCTCCGACCGCCGGTCGTTTTTCTACAAGGCAGACCGAAAGTCCGCTCCGTGCGGCTGTCCGGGCTGCAATCGATCCTGCAGGCCCCGCACCCACAACGAGAACATCATACTTTGTTTTCATGGATGACCTCCAGGGCCCCGAGCGGGCAGGCTTTTGCACAGACCCCGCAGGAAGTACAGGTGTCGTCTACGGTGAGGTATGCATCGATGAGTTCCAGCGACCCGGTCGGGCATACGGAAACACAGCATCCACAATAGCCACAGATATCGCGGTGTATAGTGAGCATCTGGTTAATAATTGGAAGTTGGGTTCCATTAATCTTTACGCATGTGTCAGGACTGGTTTCGACGGAGAATATGGCTGCCTGAGGGTACACCCGGAGGGTTCAAAAAGGAGGGAGATGGGAACGAAAATAATCAGGGAGAGAGCACCAGATCGAATGTGCCGTATTTTCCCCCGCCGCCCGGGTGCAGAACGACCCGCCCGTCCCGCAGGTTCGCAATTGCCTTTCCGATAAGGGGAGAAATCTCTGCAATCTCACCGACCGGGACGGTAAGGAGAACGGCAATCTCGGTCCCGAACCGGTCCAGGAGATTCTCGTACACGGTCCGGCAGCGTTTGGTCCCCGCGGATGACGTCCCCTCTATTGTGCGGATGATCTCGGAAAAAGGTATGATATGCCGGTACGGGGGCCGTTCCCGGACCGCTCCGGTCGAGAGTTCCCGGGCCCGGTCGGCAACCCCTTTTTTGATCCGGCCGCCATCTTTCGGGCACTTCCCTTTGAAACGGATAAATTCTTCCAGGGAATACTGGGTAAAGCACCGGGAACAGGCCGTGCGGTTGTATTTCCCCTCTTCCGGGAAAAAACCCGCATTCATTACAACGTTTCCCTTCCGGATGCACTCCATTACCGCTTTCACGGAGGGGGCCGAAATCTCTACCTGGTTGAACTCCCGTCCGATCTTGGACGAATCCGGGCTGTGGGCATCGGAGTTCGAGAGAAACGGAACTCCGTACAGGTCCGGTATTCCGGCGCCGTACGAACTGTCGGCAGAGAGCCCGAGTTCCAGGAAATCGATCTTCTCATCCCCATAACAGTCCCCGACCCGGTCATACGATTTGTACAGCGATGTCCAGGGCGTGAAAGCATGGGCCGGGCCGAGAAGGCCTCCGAGGTCGTGGACTTCCCGGGCGATTTTCTCACCGGTAAGAGAGATATGCGGTCTCCCGTTGGTGGAGAGGCTCGTTGCGGCACCCTTCAATCGCTCTCCCAGCTCTTCACAGGCAGTAAAATCCTCGAATAGGAACAGGTGATGCACCCGGGCGGCATCCTCCACTTCACCTGTTGGAACCACGATAATACCCGCATCGTTTTCCAGGTGGGGCTCCCAGAGCCTGCGCCATTCAGGATGCAGGGCGTCTCCGGTTCCAAGGATCCCGATGCCTTTCCGGAGGCATCCCCGGAGGAGTGCGGGGGGTTCCATATCCCGCGAAGTAGCCATCGAGAATTTTGAATGGATATGGAAATCAGCAAATTTCAGCATAATTCAGAAATACAAGGGAAAATTATTTCCTGGTTCTGTCCCGGCTGGCAATAAGCGCTGCGCAGGCAATCAGTGCAGAGACTGCAAGGAAGATCCCGACCGGACTCTTCCTGGTTGTCGGCTTTGCGGTTGTTATGGCGACCGAGGGGGATGCTATAGAGGATGGTGCGACAGGAGTCCCGTTCGTAATAGTCCTGTTGAGGACAAACGTATCGAAGACAGTTCCCGAGATATTGTCATAACGGACTGCCTTTTCGAGAACCAGATCCGAACCGGTGACTCTTTGGGGAACCTTCCCTTTGACCTCAACTTTCACTGCATCATAAAAGAGCTCGGTGTCATTGGTAGATTCGATGACGAGTGTGTTCCCAGATACCTTGGGCTGGGGAAACCAGTCGACAGAGTACGTGGAGGGTTCTTTGAGGTAAATGGAATAATTCCAGGAGGCATCCTCAAGTTCCGTGGTGAATGTGAGGTTTTGGTCGGTTATGAAATCCTGATGGAACCCAAGGAAGACGTATGAGGTAACAACCTGACCGGGAGTAACGCCCTCCCAGAATTCGACTGACGATGAGTTTTCCACCTCAACCCACGGATCTGCAGCTGATGCAAAAGTGACTGTTGCCAGAAGAGATACCAGAAGTATGAATAGCCCGGTTCGTTTCCACATATCAGATCAATCCAATCCTGTACTGATACGGGAGACGGAAATAATAACTTTTTACCCCATAAACTGAATCCACCGAAGAACAGAAGAGAACGGAGATGAAAGAAACCCGTTTTTCTTGAGGGAAATAAGGATATCTTTCACCCGATATACCGCAGCTCGTCCTCGCCCTGCCGTTCCTGGTGCTCCACCATCGCGGCAATTGCCTGTTCCATCTCTGCGGCCCGCTCCATGAGAAGGGTGGGATCAACCGTGACACCGGTCAGGGAAGAGAGTACGGCAAGGACTTTTGCCGCACCCTTCGGATCGACCAGGTATCCCGATGTCTCTCCCATCAGGCAGACACCTTCAATCCCGCGAAGTGCCCCAAGACCGAGAAGCAGTCCGGCAGCCCCGACAATGCCGCCACCCGGTTCATCCCGCCCAAAGACCACCCCGGTTTCCTCAATCTCCTGTCGCAGTTCCGGGATATTCACGGCGCCCATGACCCGGGGTTCCTCGACCAGGTGGCCGACCCCGAACCCGCCGAGCGTGTAGATTCTCCGGACCCCGAGTTCCTCGGCGACATTGAGGTATTCGTCGGAGAGGATGTAATGGCCTTCCCCGGACGTGCTCTGGAAATCCCCGACGAGGAAGAGAAGGACTTTGCCCTCTTTTTCATACCGGTAGATCTCGTTTTTCACGAGACGGGTCACCCCGTTCTCATCGATCATGACCTGGGGCGGAAAGAAGATGGAATGGATCTCGGCGATACGTTCTGCGCCAAGGATCTCTATCATATATTCGGCAGCAAGTTTCCCGACCTGGCCGATACCGGGCAGGCCTTCAATCAGGATGGGCCCCCCCATCTCTTCAGGACTCCCTTCCCGGAAAAAAGTTACGGAGATGTCTTCCATGCCTTCACCATGCGCCGGTACTTTCCGTACCGGTCTTCGGGTGAGAAACGCGCCGGGTGGGCAGATCCGGTAGGACCGCCGCAGACCGGGCAGGTATCAGAAAGGGTATAGGTATGATCGTCCGGGCAGCGCCGGATTCTGCCGGTCATACTGCTTTTCCGGACTTGGGTTTCTTGATCAGTTTGCCCAAATCCCCGGACCGCTCCATCACGCCGATCGCCGCATTTGCCGCCTTTTCAAGCGTTTTTTCCGCGGTCTTATAATCAGGAGCAGTCACCTTGATCCGGTAGTTGGGAGCACCGACGTACAGGAGTTCGATCTCGGCATTATCCACTTTTGGTTCCGCGCTCCGGAGCGCCCGCCGTATGATATTGACGCCGTCCGGTTTATTGGAAGTGAGTTCGAGGATTCCGGTTACGGTGACTCTCGGGATCTTCACGTTTCCGGAAGCAACATGGACAAGTGCTTCCTGGACGCCCTTCTCGAGACCCGTCTTTTCAAGAGAGGGCAGCCCTTCCGTTGCAATAGATTCGAATGCAGAGTAAAGGCTCCCGAACTCTTTCAGGAGTGCCGAAATAATCGTTTCAGCAGGGACTCCCGAGGCTTCTGCCGCGAACCCGACCCATTTCTCGGATTTCGACTCGTTCTTCCATTCCCGGATCTTCTCGCGCCGCTGGTGCTCGTTCACATCCTTGAGGGAGAGATCGATATGCCCGCGTTTCTCGTCAACATTGAGCACTTTGCAGACGATCTTCTGCCCTTCCCGGATGTGATCGCGTATGTACTTGATCCACCCGGTCGCTATCTCAGAAATAGGGATGAGCCCCTGCCTTCCCGCATATTCGTCAAGAGAGACAAATGCCACGAAGTCCTTGACACTCTCAACCGTACAGACTACGAGTTCGCCTTCTTCCGGCCAGTCTCCCTCGGACATTATCGTGGCTCACTGGTACGTCGCGACGACGTCTGCCTTGAGTTCTGCCTTTCCGCCGGTCGGTTCCGCGAGGACACGCCCGCAGACTACACAGGTCACAACCGTGCTCGGCTTCTCAAAGACTGTCTGTTCGTTATCGCAGTCCGGGCACTTGACCCGGTAAAACTTGCTCCGGTTTTCCCGGTAAAGCTGTACCATCCTTAACTCACTCCGTCAGTTCGAATTTTGAGACACGGTATCCCTGGCGCAGGTGGGCTTTGCCGCAGGTCTTGCACCGGTACCGGACATTGATCTTCTTGGTCGGCTTGTCGCCACCGGGAACCTTGCTGAATTTTCCCATGTTGCCGACTTTGCTCCGGCGCGCTTTCTGGCGGTCGATCCAGTGAAGGCCGGTTGTCTTCGACTTCTTGACCTTCTCGACCTCATGTTCCTGGTGACTTCTGCAAAAAGGGCAGTATGTCTTGAATTTTGCTGGCATCTTCATAAAATCTGTCCATCCTTTTTGGATAACGAATATCAGTATTATTTGAAGAAGTTCATATTTAAGG
>JBDKRP010000016.1:0-5946 GCA_039683275.1 Methanoregulaceae archaeon
GTAATATTCGTGCCTGATAGCGATCCGCTCTTCCGCAAGGATCTCCTTTACGGGAATGCACTTGATGGACTTCCCGAAGAGCTCTTTTGCGGTTGCAACGGCTCCCGGTTTGTCGGTCATCAGGATACCGCCCGCTTTCCCGCGTCCCCCGACATCCACCTGGGCTTTCAGGACCAGGCTCTCGGGAAGTTCTGCAAGTCTCCCTGCAAGGTCTTCAGGCGATCGGATCAGGATGCCGGCAGGGATAGGGATCCCGGCCTCCCCGAGCACTTTCTTTGCTTCGTATTCCAGGAGTTTCATGCCTGTGTTCCCCCGTTCCCGGTGGCGAGCCCGAGGCCGAGTTTCATTGCCTTCAGGTTCAGTTCCCCGGTCCCCTTCGGCACCGAGTCAAGGATGGCTTTTTCGAGCGCTGCTTCCGAGACGACATGCGTCGCACCGACAAGCGCCCCGAGCATCACGATGTTTGCGACGATATCCCTGCCAAGCGTTTTCCGGGCTTCGGCAGTTGCGGCGATCTCAAGGTACCGGCACTCCGGCCGGGAGTGGACGAGCGTCGTGTCCAGGATCATGAACGCGTTTTCCGGGGCAGATGCCCCGTACTTCTCGAACCCTTCCTGCGACATGATAACAAAGACGTCCGGGTCCGCAACCTTGGGGAAGAGGATGGGGTTATCGTCGATGACAACCTGGCTCATCGAGGCGCCTCCCCGGGCCTCCGGCCCGTACACCTGGGTCTGGACCGCAAACTTTTTGTCGTACATGACCGCAGCCCGGCCGAGGATGACTGCCGACAGGATAATCCCCTGGCCGCCGAACCCCGAGAACCGTATCCCGTGCCTCATTTCCGCACCCCCATCGCGGGACGGTTCCGGCTCATGAGTTCCCCGACCACGAACATATCGGGAGGCACCGGTTCGCCCCGCTCGATCAGGATATCCCGGCGCTGCTTCAGGAGCGAGTGGGCCTTGAGGTATTCCACGTGGTCCTCGACCTGTTTGAACTTGTTCCTTCTCCCGTAGTTGGTCGGGCACTGGACGAGCGCCTCGATGAAGGAGAAGCCCGGGGTTTCAAGACCGGCCTTCACGGCTTTTGTCAGCTCCTTCACATGATACGAGGTCCAACGTGAGACGTAGTTCGCGCCTGCCGCAATCGCAAGCTCGCAGAGATCGAAGGTGGGTTCCGCTGACCCATAGGGGGTCGTGGTCGAGAGCGCCCCGCACGGCGTTGTCGGGCTCCCCTGCCCACCGGTCATCCCGTAGATCTGGTTGTTCATGCAGACCACCGTGAGATCGATATTCCGCCGGGCCGCATGGATGAAATGGTTCCCGCCGATTGCCGCAAGGTCGCCGTCCCCGGTAAAGACCACCACGTTGAACTCCGGCTTTGCCATCTTGACACCGGTCGCAAACGCGAGCGCCCTGCCGTGGGTCGTGTGCAGGGAATCCGTGCTGATGTATCCCGGCGCCCGGGAGGAGCAGCCGATGCCCGAGACAAAGACCGTCTCCTCTTTCTTCCAGCCCATCTCGTCTACAGCGGAGAGCGTGCAGTTGACTATAGTCCCGTTCCCGCAGCCTGCGCACCAGATGTGAGGGAGCCGGTCCTGCCGGAGCCAGTCGGAGAACGTCATTTCGCCCCCTCCAGCGCTGCGTACAGTTCCTTCGGGGTGTGCAGGTCCCCGCCCAGTTTCGGGAGGGAGACGACCGGGACCTTCACGTGCCGCTCCAGCTCCCGTGCCATCTGCCCGAGGTTCAGTTCGGGAAAGAGGAAGACTTTCGCGTTCCGGAACTCCTTCACCGCAAAGTCCGGGAACGGCCAGGCGGTCCGGATCCGGAGGAACCCGATCTTCTCATCCGGGTGATCTGCCATCACCTGCTGGACGGTACGGACCGGGGCCCCGTACGCGACAAAGACCTTCTCTGCGTCAGGGTTGATGATGTCGTAGTCCGCGATCTCCCGGTTTGCGTTCTCGATTTTATTCACGAGGCGCATCACGAGATCCGAATGCAGCTTCGGGTTCGTTGCGCACGGGTAGCCCCGCTCGTCGTGGGTCAGGCCGGTCACGTGCACCGCGTGGCCTGCTCCGAAGACCGGGAATGCAGGTATCCCGTCCTCTCCCGGCTGGAAGGGTTTTGTCCCTGGCTCCGCGAGCCTGCGGGGAACAATCCCAACCGAGTCCGGGACCTCGATCCGCTCCCGCATGTGCCCGATGATCTCGTCTGCCATCAGGAACACCGGCACCCGGTACTTATCCGCGAGGTTGAATGCCCGGGCCGTGAGGGTGTACATCTCCTGCACGGATGCAGGTGCGAGGGCTATTGCGCTGTAATCCCCATGCGATCCGAACCTGCACTGGAGCATGTCGCCCTGCGCCGCCATCGTCGGCTGGCCGGTCGAAGGGCCGCCCCGCTGCACGTTCACGATAACGCAGGGGGTCTCGGTCATTGCTGCGTACCCGATGTTCTCCATCATCAGGGAGAAACCGGGGCCGCTCGTTGCGGTCATCGCCCGGGCGCCCGTCCATGCTGCCCCGATAATGGATGCCATGCTCGCGATCTCGTCCTCCATCTGGATGAAGGTCCCCCTGAGTTTCGGGAGCTTCACCGCCATGTGCTCCGCGATTTCGGTCGAGGGAGTGATCGGGTATCCCCCGAAGAACCGGCACCCTGCCGCGAGCGCTCCCTCGGCGCACGCAATATTTCCCTGCCAGAATTCAACCCGCGTCAATATTCAATCGCCACCTTTTTGCGCTCGAACGGTTTTTCCTCTACCCATGTGATCGCCTGGTCCGGGCAGGTAAGCTGGCAGACCCCGCAGAGCGTCCTCCCGTAGAGTTTCTGGAGCCTGCAGTTCGCGCACCGCTCGGGACGGTCGAGTTCCGGTACCACGATCCCCTTCCGGTTCGCTGTCTTCCCCTTCCTGAAGATCTTGTACGGGCAGACCTTCGTACAGAGGTTGCAGCCTTTGCACCGGTTCTCATCGATCACGAGTTTCATCTGGCTCTGTCCCTCTCTAGGTTGGACTGCTCCTTTTAAATTTGTCTCGTTATAACCCAAATTTGTGCGAGGCGTTCCGTGCGTTTGCCCGTACCTCGGAAAAGAGGTCGCCGCCCACGGAATCTATCCCGACAATCAGGGGCAGCTCACTGAGTTCGATGGCCCAGACCGCTTCGGCCATCCCAAGATCTTCGTAATATATGCCCCTGAGCTGCATCCGGGATGCCGCAAGAGCAGCGCATCCCCCGGTGAACGCGAGGTACACGCCCCTGCCCTTCAGCTGCCGGACGACCTCTTCCCCCATGCCTCCCTTTCCGATCAGGGCCCGGACACCGGCGTCGAGCAGGAACCCGGACAGTTTATTCATACGGGCAGAGGTGGTCGGGCCTGCGGAGATGACCCGTTTGTCCTGCACCACCGGCCCGCAGTGGTAGATCGCCGCTCCCTTTGGATCGAACGGGATTCCCTCTTTCATCATCCGAAGGTGGGCCTCGTCCCGGGCGGTATAGACCGTGCCCGAGAGCGTGACCCGGTCCCCGGCCCGGAGTGCGAGGACTTCGTCCCCCAGGGGTGTCGTGAGCCGGACCGGCGCCTTCCCCTCTGCGGTCATCGCTCCACTTCCACGGTCACGTGCCGGTTCGCCCAGCACTGGACGTTCACGGCAACCGGGAGGGATGCCGTGTGGCAGACGGCTTTCTTCACCTTGACTGCGAGCGCCGTCGTCTTCCCGCCAAGGCCCATCGGCCCGATCCCGAGCGTGTTCACAGCATCGCAGAGCTCCTGCTCGAAGGCATTCATCGTGTCGATGGGCTGGAGGAGAGCTTCCTTTGCGAGCGCCGCGACCCCGTCGAATGTCCCGCCGATCCCGATACCGAGCACGACCGGGGGGCAGGGCCGTCCTTCTGCAATCAGCATCGTCTCGACTACGAACTTTCCGATCTCATTCACCTGCGAGGGGAGCATCATCGCGACCCGGGACATGTTCTCGGCTCCCGCTCCCTTGGGGAGGACCGTGATCGTGAACCTGTCCCCGGGCTTTACGTGGATGGCAGGCATTCCCGCCCCGGTATTATCGCCGGTATTGTGCCGGGTGAGGGGGTCGACCGTGTTGGGCCGGAGAGGGACTTCCCGTGTCGCATGACGGACCCCGTCCGCTATCGCGGTATAGATCTCCTCCGTGAGCGGGATATAGGGAGGAACCGTAAGGTATACGACCGGGACCCCGGTGTCCTGGCAGAGCGGAACCCCGAGCTCTTCAGCAAGGGAGATGTTCTTTGCGATATTTTCGAGTTCGCCCCGTGCCCGGGGGCTGGTCTCGTCCCGCGCCGCGTTCCGGAGGGCTGCCAGCACATCGGGGGGGAGCCGGATCTGTGCCTCGCGCAGGGCATCCGTTGTTGCATGGGTGACCTTTGCAAGAAAATCGTGGGACGGTCCGGAGCACATGGCAATCAGCTATAGTGAGGAAACACAGGAAATAAAAGTAACAGTAGCCGGGATCCTCCCGGCACCCATTGCATTATACCGGTGTTGTCCCGTTTCCACCGCTCCCGCCTCCTGTATCCGGTGCATCGAGCGCCCGCTTCACCTGCCAGAGTGCAGGCAGGGCCGCCAGCTGCGCGAGGATCATGAACGCAACCACGTACATGATATTGACCTCGTACAAAAAGCCGAGGATCAGGCTTCCGATGAACCAGCCCGCCCCGTACAGGGTATTGAAAATACCGTACGCAAAGCCGCGTTTCCGGATGGAGGTGAAGTCCGCGATTGCGGCCCGGAGGATCGTCTCCTGCATCCCCATGACCGCACCCCAGAGGACAGCACCGAGGAGTGCCGCATAGTACCCGGTGGAGAAGGCAAAGAGCGGGACCGCGATGCTGACAACGGGAACCGCAAGAAGGGAGAGCAGCCCCTTTTTGTCGTACAGTTTCCCGATTGCGAGCGCAACGATCCCGTCGACCGCCATCGCGATTGCATAGAAGACCGGGATCTGGGCGTCGGGGACGATACTGAAAGCCTTGTAATGGAACGCGATGAGCGGGAAGACCGCAAACCCGGCCATCGTGAGGAACGTGAAGATGCCGTACGGGAGGAGGATCCGGGGAAGACGCTCTTTTTGGAGAGCCGGGGTGTCCACCTCAGCCCCTGGATCGGATTCGAGCCGGGTCGGGTCCGGGACGTTCTTCCAGGCAATGACCAGCGCGGCGACGAGGAGGACGAACGGGACTGCGAGAAGCGCAAACCCGTCCCTGTACCCGCCGCTTGCGACCAGCGAGAGCGTGAAGACCAGGGGCCCGATGATGGCTCCGACCTGGTCGAGTGCTTCCGCTATCCCGAACCCCCATCCCCGGCCCACGTCTTTTGCGGCGTGGGAGAGGATGGCGTCCCGGGCCGGGGAACGCAGGCCTTTCCCGATCCGTTCCGCGATGATGAGAAGCGCCGCTACCTGCCAGCTTCCGGCAAAGACGAGAAGCGGGATCGCGCCGATCATCAGGTACCCGAGGATCGTGAACGTCCAGTAATTCCCGGTCCTGTCGGCAGCAAAACCGGAGACGAGCCGGAGCCCGTACCCGATGAACTCCCCGAGGCCGGAGACCAGGGCGACCGTAAACGCGGAGGCCCCGAGGACCAGCATGAAAGGGCCGGTGACGGAGCGGCCCCCTTCGTACACGATGTCCCCGACAAGGCTCACGATCCCCATCAGGAAGACGAGACGGTATGCGAGGATTTTCCGGGAGTCGCTTCCAAAGATTCCCATACGGGATCACCCCCGGGCCAACTGTCCCGCTGGAGTTCTGCGGGGACTTTCCTCACCACCCGATAAGGAGGCTCTTTGTCTGCGAGTACTGCCGCAGGGCATCCCGGCCGTTCTCCCTTCCGATGCCGCTCTCCGAGACGCCGCCAAACGGGAGTTCCGGGGGAACGGTCAGGTGCCGGTTCACCCAGACGATTCCCG
>JBDKRP010000017.1:0-4916 GCA_039683275.1 Methanoregulaceae archaeon
TCGAACTCCGGCATTGCGACGCACCAGGTGACATCATCGGTTATTCCCGAAGAGGTCTCCCAGTCTTCAAGGCTTTTATAGAACGTGATGACCGGCTGGAATACCGGGATGTTGAGCCGTGCCAGCAGTTCGGATCCGGATTCTGCACTCTTTGCATCGCTCTCTGACCCTTTCGCAGCACCAACCATGAACGAGACGAGTTTTACGATTGCCTGCACCCGGGGCTTCCCGCCAAGGGTGAGGTACTCCCGGATGACTTCCGCCATTCCCCTGGCTCCAAGGTCATCGTCGCGTATGGAGTACGTGAAGACGGGGATGACATTCAGGTCTTGTGCCTCCAGCTGCCGTATCAGGGTATCCTCGATTGCAAGGCTCTGCGAGACCCATGCGACCCGGGAGAGGAGGAGCCCCACCCACGGGCGCTCATCGTACTCTCTTCGGGAACGGTACCAGGCAAGGTAGTCATCCGTCCGGATAAAAGCATTGGGGGAATCCGGGTGGTACAGCCCCTGCCAGGGTACCGGAGCCGGTGGGGGGACCTGTTCCCCAGTACGGCGGATGACGCTTTTTATGTACCGGAACATCTGGCGCAGATTCTCTTCCCCGTTATAGGTGAGATAGGCATAGCAGTTCGCGGCAACCGCATGGTCTACCGTGGAGAGTTCCCAGTACGACGGTTCGTACCCGACGCAGATGACCGGTACCTTTTTCCTGATGCGCCGGATCTCGTCCTCCATCCCGGTCCAGAACATATGCGAAGTCCGGTAGAGAAGGAGGACGTCGGCAGACTCACATGCACGAATCGCTTTCTCGCACTGCTCCGGGGATTCTTCCAGGATCCGGTTCGGGAAGATGGTGAGGTCTGCATCCGCTGCCGCCGCTGCCCGCTGGAGTATCGGGACGTACGCGTTCCACATGATCGATACGATCTTCATCGGTATTTCCTGCTCCGTATCCTTAGATTACGGGAGTCGCCCTATCAGGAAAGGTGAGATCTACCTGCGTCTGACAAATGCGGGACGATCCAGCTGTTGTCTGTGCCAGGCTCACCGGTATCCCGGTGATCTGTCTTTGGTTATTGTCCCTGTTTGATTTTAAATTATTTTATTTTTGTAGCATCAATTGTCAACAAAATCAATAAATGAAATATTTATTAGCACCAAACCTGACAATGTAATAAAAAAGATAACCGGAATTTATTTTTTGGTAAGGTGATACATATTGGACCGTTCTGATAACAGCTACCCGTTCCCGGCAATTGTCGGCCAGGACCAGATGAAAAAAGCCCTTCTCCTGAATGCAATAAATCCCCGTATCGGGGGTGTCCTCATAAAGGGGGAGAAAGGGACCGCAAAATCCACTGCTGCCCGCGCCCTCGCAAACCTCCTGCCGGACCGTATTGTCGTTGATGGCTGCATGTTCGGGTGCGATCCTGCCGATCAGAAGGGACTCTGTACCGAATGCCAGAAAAGAGAAGGAAATCTCCCGACTAAAACATCCCGTATGCGGGTCATTGAACTTCCCATCAGCGCAACCGAGGATAAGGTTGTAGGGAGCCTGGATATCGAACATGCCCTGAAAAAGGGTGAGAAGAAATTCGAGCCCGGCATCCTTGCCCAGGCCCACCGGAATATCCTGTACGTTGATGAGGTGAACCTCTTAAACGATCATATTGTCGATGTCCTCCTGGATGCCGCGGCGATGGGTGTGAACTATATCGAGCGCGAGGGGGTGTCGTATTCCCACCCGTCTTCTTTTATCCTGGTCGGGACGATGAATCCCGAAGAAGGGGAATTACGGCCCCAGCTTCTCGACCGGTTCGGGCTCTGCGTGGATATCGAAGGGATCCACGATGCAGATACACGGGTGGAAGTGATCCGCCGGAGACTTGCGTATGAGAACTCCCCGGATGAGTTCCAGCGCACCTGGGAGAACGAGGAAAACACCCTGAGTAAACGGATTGTTGTTGCGCAGGAACTGCTGCCGATGGTCACGGTTTCCGATGCAATGCTCCAGATGATCGCCCAGATATGCATCGATATGGCAGTCGACGGACACCGGGCCGATATAACGATGATGAAGACCGCTGCAACCATCGCAGCGTATAACGGCAGGACCGAAGTTGGCGAAGACGATGTCCGGGAAGCAGCGGCGCTCGTACTCTCCCACCGCATGCGCAGGAGGCCGTTCTCGGAGCAGCAGATGGACAAGCAGAAGATGGAACAGTCCATCCAGAAGTCCCAGCAGGAAAAAAAAACACCCGAAGAGCAGCATAACCACCCGGAGAACCAGAAGCCGAAAGAAAACCAGATGCCGGACGCATCGGCTACCACCCAGTTTGCCGAGGGGCGTCCGTTCAGACTCAACCAGCAGCCCCTTGCCCCCTCGCGACGGATGGATTCATTCCGTCGCGAGGGAAACGGCAGGAGGAGCGTTACGGAATCCCGGGACGGGAAATACATACGCAGCCGGATCCCGGCAGAACCCAGTACGGATATTGCCCTTGACGCCACCATCCGTGCCGCAGCTCCCCACCAGAATGGCAGGGAAGGCACGCTTGCCGTGAAGATCGAATCCTCGGACCTGCGCGAGAAAGTCCGGGAGAGAAAGATGGGAAACACTGTCCTCTTCGTGGTCGATGCCAGCGGGAGCATGGGGGCGCAGCGGCGGATGACCGCTGTCAAGGGCGCAATCCTCACGCTCCTGATCGATGCCTACCAGAAGCGCGACCGGGTCGGTCTCGTTGCATTCCGGGGCAACACCGCAGAAATTCTCCTGCCGCCCACGTCAAGTGTCGAACTGGCCCGGAAATGTATGCAGCAGCTCCCGGTCGGCGGGAAGACCCCACTCGCCCACGGGCTTTCCAAGGGACTGGAAGTCATACAACGGGAGCTCATGATAAACCACCATACCATCCCCAGGATGGTTCTGATTTCTGACGGAAAGGCGAACGTGAGCCTGGGCTCCGGTGCTCCCCTTGACGACGCAAAGGAAGTCGCATCCCATATCCGCGACGAGGGGATATCCTCGTTCGTGATCGATTCCGAGCAGGGGTTCATCTCGTTCGGGCTCGCCCACCAGATCTCGGATGAGATGGGCGCGAAATACCTCCGGCTCGAGGATCTCCAGGCAGAGGATATTGCAAACGCGGTGAAAGGAATCGGGATGTAACCGGGATTACCGGTGTGAAGAAACCCTGCAGACACCCCCTCTTCGGTAAAACACAAATGACCAGCTCCCAGAAACCCGGTCCGGTACCCCAGGGTGTTGTCCACCAGCTCTACAAGGCAGGAAGCGCGAGAAGAACCGGGCTGATACTCTTCCTGCTCGCACTTGTCTTTGCCGCAGCAATCCTCTCGGCAGGAATCGGGACGGTCTCCCTCACTCCAGGCGATACGCTGCTTGCTATCGGGCACTCCCTGTCCCAGTGGATACCCCTGGATATCCCGTCACCTTCGAATCCCCAGGCAGAACTGATCGTGGTCGGGTTCCGCCTGCCCCGGATCCTCCTTGCCATCCTCACCGGGATCAGCCTCGCGGTCGCCGGGACGGTCATGCAGGGGCTCCTCCGGAACCCGCTCGTGGATTCGTTTACCCTCGGTCTTTCGGCAGCAGCCTCTTTCGGGGCAGCAATTGCCATCGTAATCGGCCCCGGGGTCCTTGGCGCATATGCGGCGGGGATGATCAGTTACAATGTATTCATCATCGTGATGGCGTTCCTTTTCGGCTGGCTTTCGATGTTCCTGGTATATGGGATCTCCCGGTCCCGGGGGATATCCCAGTCAACGCTCATCCTTTCCGGCGTGGTAATCGGCTATCTCTTTACTGCAGGGATTACAGCCCTCAAGTACCTGACCAGCGATGAGAAACTCAGGGAGATTACGATCTGGCTGATGGGAGGGATGTGGGGTGCCAGCTGGAATGCGGTTCTCATTCTCATCCCGCTCAGCATCGTTTCCTTCATTCTTCTCGAACGGATGGCATGGGACCTCAACGCTCTCTCTGCCGGGGACGATGTTGCAAAAAATCTTGGCATCAATGTGGGGCGGGTGCGTCTTGCAGGACTCCTTGTCGCGACATTCATCTCGTCCTGCTGCCTTGCATTCACCGGTATCATAGGGTTCATCGGCCTGATGGGCCCGCACATCTGCCGGATGATCATCGGGAACGACCACCGGTACCTGATCCCCTGCTCAGCCCTCCTGGGTGCTGCCATTCTTCTCATTTCGGACACGATGGCACGGACAGTGATGAGCCCGGTCGAGATCCCGGTCGGGGTCATCATGTACGTGATCGGCGGGATATTCTTCCTCTTCCTTATCATGCGGGCGCGGGGACGGGGGCTCTACTAGGAGGCTGGACATGGAGATCGTAATAGACCGGCTTTGCAAGGATTACGATTCGACCCGGGTCCTCGATGAAATATCGTTCTCAGCGGGAGGCGGGGAGATCGTTGCACTGGTCGGACCCAACGGTTCGGGGAAATCAACACTGATCAAGACCCTCGCCTCCGTTCACCGGCAGACATCGGGGACGATCCTTATCGATGGCATCGATATCGATACCATCGATCCTATCGATCTCGCAAAAATGGTGGGATACGTCCCCCAGCATTTCACGTACACGCTGTATTCAACGGTCTTCGAGACGGTCCTTCTCGGCAGGAGACAGCATATCAAGTGGTCGGTCTCCGATGAGGAACTCACCCGGGTCCAGCAGTCCCTCGACGCCCTGGAGATGGGGGACATGGCCGGGAAGTACATGGACCAGATCTCCGGGGGTGAGCGTCAGAAGGTTTTCATCGCACGGGCGCTCGCCCAGGACCCGCAGATCTTCCTCTTTGACGAGCCGACCAGCGCCCTCGATATCCGGTACCAGATCGAGGTCATGGAGACCATGCGCAATGTCACCTGGGA
>JBDKRP010000018.1:0-34856 GCA_039683275.1 Methanoregulaceae archaeon
TCTCATTGTCCGGGGGATTCTTGCTGTCAGACCTGCCGGTTATCCGGAGAGGAAATTATTGAAAAGGCAGGCCGCCAGGGTTCCTAACGTTGCATCGGAATACCGAGTATTTTTTTCATGGATTCTATCCAGAGCCGCTTTGTTTCTTCCCGGTCTGCGCCCAGGAATACTCCTATGCCCAGCCCCTGCGAAAGTGCAACAACTGAACGCACTGCGGACTTCAGGTCCATATCTTCATCAATCATTTTCTGCATCTGAAGCGTCTGCAATTCCTCCTCAATTACCTGGATATTGCGCTGCAGCATGTCCGCAACTCTCCTGTGCATGACCGGGTCGCGGGACGAGATGGACACAAGTTCGGCAAAGACCGGGATATTTGGAGTCATGACACTGAAAAGATTGTCTGACATCCGGTTCAGCACCGCATTGAGATCCCCACCGGTACGGGAATATTCCATCGTTTCCCGGATCCTGTCCGATATTCCAATCATCACCTCGTTGAAGAGATCTTCCTTGTTCCTGAAGTAAACATACAGCGCACCCTTCGTTACCCCGACTTCACCAGCGATGTCTTCCATGGTCATCGTCTGGTAACCTTTTCGCGCCCCGACCGTCATTGCTGCCTGGATTATCTTCTTTTTCGCTTCTTCCTTGTATTTGGGGAATATTTTTGGCATTTTTGTAATCTTACTCATATTGCACGATTATTGTTAAAACTTTTTTTTAGGATTTTGACCCAAACTTTTTTTATCCAAAACAACTGTTTAGTATAGTAAACAAATGGAATGTGATCAGGATGCCGGAGGTATCTTCCAGGGACACTGGGACAGGCGGTGCGGATGCATATCGTCCTGCCGTGCGGTTGTCTGCCCTGTACCGGTTGGACTCCCGTCCTGTCGGGATCTCGCGGCTTCCGGAACCGGACCGGTGTTCTGCCGTGCCATCGTTCTATTTGGCGGCAGGAAATACCCTGCCCGGACTATATGCCGGCACGCATACCAGAGAGTGGCGTCGTCACGGTGGTCCTGCGTACTACTATCAAATGGATCGTGAGGGAAAATGGTTGCCAGAAAAAGAATCCTTTTTGTCTTTGCGCACAACTCGGTCTCCTCGCAGATGGCGGAGGGATACATGAAGGCGCGGTACGGTGAAAGATACAAAGCGTTCTGTGCAGGAACGGAAATAACCTGGCTGGACCCGCTTGCTGTCACCGTTATGAATGAAATCGGGATAAACCTCTCCCATTGCCGGTTGAAACTGGTCGACGACTTTTTTGGCGTTGATATAGATACCGTTGTCACGGTGAGCGGCCAGGCACGGGATGCATGCCCGTTTATTCCGGGAACGAAAAACGTGATTCACACGGAGTTTCCCGATCCCTCTTCTATCGCCGGATCGGATGACGAGATTCTTGCCGGGTTCCGGGACATGCGGGATTCCATAACGCACTGGATCGATGCGCATTTTGGAAATGAAAAACTGCTGGGAAAATAGGGAGAACCGGTATGCGCATCCGTGACATCATTTTGCCGGAAGATAAAATATTCTTCACACTTTTTGCCCAGATGGCAGGAGCTATCTCAGAATCTGCAGCCGTCCTGAATGAGATCACGCACGAACTCCCGTGCAGCCTTGAGAAAGGACAAAGAATACGGCAGCTCGAACACACGGGGGATGAAATCACCAAGAAAACCTATGAAAAACTGGACGAGTCCCTGATTACGCCCCTTGAACCGGAAGAGATATCCCGTCTTGCCCCGGTCCTGGATACCGTCCTTGACAGGATAGACCGGGTGGCAAACCAGATCTGCACGTACAATCTCCCGGAATCAAACGATGTTCTCAGGGAATATTCGTACCTCATTGTCCTGAGCACGAATGAGATTGCCCGGGCGGTGAACGATCTCCCCTCCCTGAAAAAGGGAGATCCCATCAGGGAGCACGTTTCCGAGATTAACCGGCTGTATAACCTCTCGAGCGAACTCCTCGCCCGGGCGGTCCTGGACCTGTTCAAGACCAATGATACACTCTGTATCATCAAATTCAAGGATATCTATGAGAACATGGAGCGGGTTCTCGAAAGCTGCAACGATGTCGGCCATGCCCTGCGCGATATAGCCGCCTGTCACTCCTGACCCCATGGACCCGATCGTTATTGCCGGGATCATTCTCGCACTTGCCCTCAATTTCGTGAACGGACTGAACGATGCTTCCCGTTCCATAGCAACGGTCGTCGCAACGAAAGCGCTTTCGCCAGGGAAGATCACCCTCGCAAGCGGTCTCTGCAACATGATCGGTCCCTTTATTTTCACGACCGCAGTCGCGGCTACCATCGGGACCGGTCTTGTTGAGTCTTCAGCGCTGACCCCGGTTTCTATCCTTGTTGCGATGGTTGCCTCGATCATTCTGGTTTTTGCCGCAACCAAAGGCGGGATCCCGCTCTCCAGCAGCCATGCCCTCGTGGGAGCGCTTCTTGGTGCAGGTCTCGCCGCAGGGGGGTTATCAGCGCTGGTTCCGGTATCCGTACAATCGGTCGGACTCTCTCTCTACTATGGGATCATTGGCGCAGCTATCGGGGCAGCCGGCCTTGGACTCCTCGCGTATTGGCTTAAAGAGGATGTGAAAATTTCCCTTTTCATCGGGGCGGTGGCCGGGTTTTCTTTCACCATTCCTCTCCTGATGATGACAGGTGCGCTCGTCCTGAGCGGGATCTACGTCATCGTTCTGTTCATCGTCATATCCCCGGTAATAGGTGGAGCCGCTGCGTTCCTTTTCGATCTCCTCATCACCCATCTCTTCGGCCACTCAAGACAGAACAGGATGAAACGGATCTTCCAGCCGCTCCAGGTCGCGGCCTCGCTGTTCCAGGCGGCCAGTCACGGTGCAAACGACGGCCAGCACGCAGTGGGCGTAATTACTGCGCTCCTCTTGTCTGCAGGGATACTATCCGGTTTTGATATCCCGATGTGGGTCATGGTCACCTCGGCTGTGGCAATCGGCCTCGGCACCTGCTGCGGGGGATGGCAGGTCGTGGATAAGATGGCACGGCAGATAACAAAGATCCGGCCGTACCAGGGATTCTGTGCTGCAACAAGCGGGAGTATTGTGCTTGCAGGAGTGACGAGTTTTGGTATTCCCATCTCTTCCACGCATGTCATCAGCGGAGCTATCGTCGGTGTCGGTCTGACCAGGGGAAAAAATGAGGTCCGGTGGAACGTGGTCCGCGAGATGATCACCGCATGGATTATTACCATTCCCCTCAGCCTGGCAGTCGCATTTGTCCTGTATCTCGTTATGGCCCCGCTCCTCCGGTGATTGAAAGAGGCGGATCTGGATTTCCCGGCGATCCGGGACGGGGTGAGCGAATGCAAGCATATTGAGTCCGTCCATACCAGGACCTGCTCCCGTTTCGGATAAGAGATCATCCGTTCCCGAAGAGAGGCGGGGGAAGGAATACCCGGGTAAACACGGTGTGAGATCCCAGCGAATCCATGAGCGGGATGGCAGGCCCCGATAATTCGGAAACCTGCTGTGTGCAGCAACAACAGTCATCGCATACTCTAACCGGATACGGGTCCCGGCATTATTCCGGTCGATACCAGCAAAATCAGGGACTTCCCCGTATCTGGATATCCATCTCTGCTATCTTCCGGTACATGTCCCGTTCATGGATAAGCGGATGGAGCCCGTACAGGAACGCAGTCACCGGGTCCCACATCGCTACCCACCCGATAATGAGAAGCCCCTCCGATACCAGGGGACTGAACACGGGATCGTCAGAATTGATGAGAAGATAGCGGATCATAAGGCAGGTTGCCAGGAACACGGTTCCTATCACGAGACTGATCCTTCCCATCCGTACCTTATGACGGAACTTCCGGTCTGTGGATTCTGCCTTGTACCGGAAATGGTTCCGGATCGACAGGTCCAGGGTCTGCGCCGCTTCGGTATGAACAGTATCGGGAGAGAGGTAGATGACCATCCGGAAATTTTTTTTGGCCGGGTAATCGTTCAGGGTGGATACGATATACTCTTCGGCATCGCTGTCGAGCCCCTTCTCAAGGAACGGGGCAGGGTCAAAGGAATTGAACATCTGCAGGATATTCGTGAGTTTGAGGTCAATCGTGACCGTATTTTCGCCGGGAATTTCCGCCCGGTTGTCTTCCCGCACCGGTAAATATGTTTTCATATCCTTTCTCTGCCTGGTTGGCCGTAACCCATCCCAAAGAGCACCTCATCGAAAACCACAAGATCCGATACGGAAATTCCGGGGTCGTGCCCCGACCTTCATCGATGCCCGGGGATTCTTTTTTTCGCTTCATCCTTGTATTCCGGATTTACCCGCGGCATGGTTCTCTCCTGGTACTCCTGTCGGCCCGGCTCCGGTTACAACAATCTTGTACCCTTAAATGAATAAACGTTTTTATACTAAACATTAATTTATTACTATGAACGAACGGAAAAGGGATACAATGTACCGCGATCTGAACAGACTGAGAAAAGCGGGCCGCACCAAGAATCTGCACACAACCGGCTGCCGGAAAAACCCGGGGAGAACCGAACGTCCTCCCGGAGCACTGTTCGGACAGTATAACCTCGATCTGTCTGTGGAAAAACACCGGTGCGAGCAGGAGATGCCCGCCTTGCGGGAGAGAATAGGAATACTCCAGTGCACATTCCATGAGCTTGGCATCCCGGTCATTATCGTTTTTGAAGGCTGGCACACCTCCGGGATTTCGAGAACGATCAACCGGCTCACGTATGCTCTCGATCCTCGGGGTTACCGGCTCCATTACATCCAGGAGCCCTCTGACCTGGAGAGGGCCCATCCCCTCATCTGGCGATTCTGGTGCCTTGCACCGGCCCGGGGACAGATCGCAATCTTTGACCGGAGTTGGTACAGCCGGGTCGTGATGGAACATTTCAATCCTGATAAGGATCCGCCCCTCCCCGACAGATTCATCGACGATATCACGGCTATGGAAGACCAGATGGCGGATGACGGCACCCTGATCCTGCGGTTCTTTCTCCATATCGACCGGAAAGAACAGAAAAAACGTCTCCGGAAGATCGAAGAAAAACATCCCGAGATCCTGCCGGATTCACCCGGTATGCGCAGGAATCAGGAGGGGTACGATCACCTCCTGCCGTATATCGAAAACATGCTCATAAAAACCAACCGGGCATCCCGGCCCTGGACAATCGTCGAGGCGACCGATCACCACTATGCTGTCATGAAAGTGTACCGTACGGTCATCCGGGCGATGGAAGAAGAAATCGCCCGGCGCAATGACGAGCCTGAAGCATCGGGCCGACCCCCATCTCCGGGTTCACCCGATCCGGACTATCCGCAGGAAAGATCGTCTGTTCTCGCAAGGACCGATCTGAACCGTTTCCTGTCGGAAGAGGAATACAGAACCCGTCTCGCGGAATGCCAGAAACGTCTGGGTGAACTCCAGTTCAGAATCCATAGCAGGAACGTTCCGGTGATCCTTGTCTTTGAGGGCTGGGATGCCGCAGGAAAAGGGGGCGCGATCATCAGGCTCAGCCAGGCGTTCAATTCACGGTGCAGTGTGGTTGAACCGGTCTGTGCCCCCTGCCAGTCGGAACGGGATCGGCATTATCTCTGGAGGTTTTACCGGTGCTTTCCCCGGAACGGGGCTATCGCAATCTTTGACAGGAGCTGGTACGGCCGGGTCCTGGTGGAACGCGTTGAAGGATTCTGTACCTGCGACGAATGGCGCCGGGCATATGACGAGATTAATGTCATGGAACAAAGCCTCGTCAGAAATGGTGCCCTCCTCCAGAAATTCTGGCTTCACATCGACAAGGCAACGCAGCTTGCCCGGTTTCGCGAACGGGAAACCAATCCCCGGAAGAAATACAAGATAACTCCCGACGACTGGCGGAACCGGGAGAAGTGGGACCTCTACGAAGAAGCCGTGAACGATATGTTTCAGAAAACAAGCAGCCCGTGGGCTCCCTGGACCGTTGTTGAGTCCAACGACAAGTATTATTCGCGGATAACGGTTCTGGAGACCATTGTCCGGGGGATTGAAGACAGGCTGAAGGAAGGGGGGGGCCCATGAAAGAAGAGAATTCCCGTAATTCCGATAGTTCCGGTGAGGGACTGATGCTCCTGTATGGTATGCCCGATGGCTGCCCTGGGAGGTTCACCTCAGGCGGACGCTGGTTCTCCGCGAAGAAAAAAGTCCCGGGCCGGCTGACGCTGAGCCGGGAATACCACAACCCTGGCGGCAGCCTTCCGAATCCCGGTTTCCCTGGACCGGGATAACGGGGAGCAGGGAGTACTGATCCAATCCCCTCCCGGGAAGTGTGTGAAACGGGGAGGGGGAAGTCCTGCCGGGCCTATGCAGAAAGATCATTTCCGTTCCGGCATATGGGAGAAGACCCGATTACCACATTGTACCCGGTGCTCCGGATTCCTGCTTCAGAAAATACAAAGAACCCGAAAAGACCCGCACGGGAAACAACCGTTCCGAACCTGAAGTACCAGGAATATTGCTCAACCGGCTTTTGCAGCGATCTCTTTTTTCATCTCGTCCCGGAACGTGTCGAACTGGAGATCGGATAGTTGATCGGAAAGCAGGCGGCCGCTCCAGGCACGGCGGTACACCCAGTTCACGATCCTCTCAACGGCAAAGATCACGAGATCCTCATTCTCAACGGTGATGAGTTCCCGGGCAATATGCGGGTGCCGGCCTCTCCTCCCGCCGACAAGTATCTGGTAATGGAGGTGTTCTCCTTTCAGGAGATCGAACGGGCAGGATCGGACGCAGACCCCGCACTGGTAACACTTGTTCTCGTCAAGGACAGATATCCCGTTTTTTATCACAATCGCTTTCTCCTTACAGTACTCCACGCAGCTCCCGCAACCAGTGCACTGTCCTTCGAGCCGCAGCGGGTGAATCCTCCCGATAATCCCGATCTCATTCAGCATCGGGCTCGTGCATGCGTTCGGGCATCCGGATATCGAGATCCGGATTTTTACCGGCATATCCTTACCAAAGAGCTTCTCGTCAATTTTCTTCGCAAGGCTTCCCGTATTAATATTTGCGAATTTGCACCGCTCGATACCGGGGCAGGCAACCACATTGACAATCTCATCTTTCTCCGAACCGATAGGAGTCCCGTTCTTTTCAAGCTCGCGAGCCAGGGATTTCAGTCTGGCCGGATCGATATGGGGAATCTCAACCGACTGACGTGCTGTGCAATGGACAAAACCTTTCCCGTATTTCTTTGCAAGGGCAGCTATTCCCCGCATCTGTTCCACGGATATGATGCCGGCCGGGAGGCGGACGCGGACCGTGCAGAAATCCGGATCCCGCTCGGTAATAACGCCTCCCTTCATATGGATGCCCAGATATTTCTCCATCATGTACTATTGCGGGAATTGGGTTTATTAAGGATAGGATCTGACACCCCGTTCCGGAGGGGAATGGATCCGGTTACCCCTGAAGCAAGGGGTATAAAAGGAAGTAGTTCCCAAAAAACCGCCATTCCGGTACAGCCCCGTAAACACGATTTGCAGGGTTGGGAGGTGGGTGGTTGATCCCCTATTTGGATGGCGGGAAGGGGCCTCTATTTCTGCAGAAAAATACCCATAGTTTAGGTTCTGATCTGGTTGTATCTCGAATAAAATGGTTGATTTTTTTGCTTATGGAATAATTCGGACCTGGTACCGGAAGACCAGCGAAAAGTAGGGATCCGGGCTCAATTTGGCCGTATTTTAAGTCGGTGACAACAGGGTCTGTTTCCTGACGGAAAGTCCGGTCTTCCCGTGAGCTCTTCGCCGATTATGCCGGGGAACTCAGGAAAAAGTTCATGAAAGTATCAGCCTAACGTAGAATTATGGAATTCAGACCGGGTATCCTGATTGCTCTCTTGTTTATCTGTGTTGCAGTTCCCCTGGCAGCAGGTTACAGTTTTAATCTTTCATCTTCATCGGATCAGGCCTCTGTGGGGGATGCGGTCACCCTGACGGGGAGTGTGCAGGGACTTGAGTTACCTCAGTATATCTTGTCGTGACGGGCCCCGGTCTGGACCGGGATGGTGCAACCCTGGAGGATATCCGGGAAGCGACCGGTGGCATGAATGGGATGTTTACTACGGTTCCGGTCAATGTCTATAACCAAACCTTTCAGTATACCTGGGATACATCGCCATTCATGAATTTTATGCAGCCGGGAGAATATACGATTTACGTCATGGATGCCCCCATGGGGATTGATCGGCTAAGCCGGAGCGGCGAACCCTTTGCTTCAAAAACAATCCTCTTTTTAAAAACCGATGAAACCCTCCCGCCAACAGCCCAATCCCCACTGTATCCCGTTGCGGCCATTGCTGCTCTGGCACTTACCATTCTCGGTACAATTGTGATGACTGGCAGGAGACTTTTCTAAAAAAATTTCAACTCGGGTTTTCTCCGGGTTCTGATTCGTTCCAGTTGATCGCCCATTATACATCTCGTTACATCACCGTATTCAATCACGAATGCATCAGCACCTGCCGTGATTTGAAGATTAACCAGTATCGAGAATCAATTAAGGGTAGAAAGGAGCGTGAGAAGTACACTACCCTTGCAGAGAGGTCTTCCCAATCGGCTCTTCATTCTGCAATTTCCTGATGTTAGTTTTAAATCCCGGATCAGCTTGCTGACACTCCGACAGGTTCATGATGCGTGATGATTCCGGGACAGAAGAATAAACACAAAGTATCATAACTATTAAATACAAAAATATGGAAGTGAGGTTCCTTCGACCGATCTTACTGAGGGAAGAGACTTCGGTCCGGATCGAGACGGAATACCCGGAGGAGCTTCAATGAAGGTGACAAGTTGGCCCAAAAGACAGTGAAATCATCGCTTCCCAAAGCGACCAAAGAACAGATCAACGGTATCGGTTCACTGATTAAAAAGAAAGATATCAAGATCGTGGATTTCAAATTCAACGACCTGCCGGGATTATGGCAGCACTTTTCCATCCCTGCATCTGAGCTTCTCGACTCCACCGATCCCAACTCAGGTATCTGGGCAGAGGGAATCGGATTTGACGGGTCTTCCATCAGGGGATTCCAGAAGATCCAGGAGTCGGACATGGTCCTCTCCCTGGACACTACCACTGCAGTAGTTGACCCGGTGTGCGAAGTACCCACCATGTCGATCATCTGTAACGTGTTCGATCCGATAAACAAGGTAGCATACACAAGGGACCCGAGATATATCGCCCAGAAAGCAGAGGCTTATCTCAAGTCTACCGGTATCGCGGATCAGAGTTTCTGGGGACCGGAATACGAATTCTTCCTCTTTGACGATGTCAGGTACTCCCAGACGGTCAACCAGGGATTCTACTCGGTTGATTCGGTAGAAGGTATCTGGAACTCCGGCCGGGACGAACAGCCCAATCTCGGGTACAAACCCCGCCACAAGGAAGGATATTTCCCGGTCCCGCCACACGACTCTCTCCAGGACATTCGGAGTGTCATGATCAACAAGATGATCGAGACGGGAATTCCCGTTGAAGTGCACCATCACGAAGTGGCAACCGCCGGCCAGAATGAGATTGACATGCGGTACAGCACGCTCGTCAAAATGGCCGATCATTGTATGATGTACAAGTACATTGTCAAGAACATGGCAAGGGAATTCGGCATGGTTGCTACGTTCATGCCGAAGCCGCTCTTCGGGGACAATGGTTCCGGCATGCATACTCACCAGTCTATCTGGAAAGAGGGCAAGAATTTGTTCTTCGATGCAAAAGGATACGGAATGATCAGCCAGACCGCGAAATATTACGTAGGAGGTCTTCTCAGGCATGCAAATGCCCTCATGGCATTCTGTGCACCTTCGACCAACTCGTACAAGCGGCTCGTGCCCGGGTATGAAGCCCCTGTGAACCTCGTGTATTCACTCAGGAACCGGTCTGCTGCAGTCCGCATTCCGATGTACTCGGAGAATCCGAAATCGAAACGGATTGAATTCCGGCCACCCGACCCGATGTGTAATCCGTACCTCTCGTTCTCGGCGTTGCTGATGGCAGGTATTGATGGTGTAAAGAAAAAAATCGATCCCGGCCAGCCATTCGAAGGCAATACCTACGAGCTGGACGGAAAGGCAGCAAAGAAGATCCCGACCGTACCCGGATCGCTCGAACAGGCAATCGATGCACTGGAGGCAGACCACAAGTTCCTTCTGGAAGGCGGGGTCTTCACCCAGGATGTGATAGATGTATGGATAGAGTACAAGCGGGCAGAGATTGATAGTGTCCGGCTCCGGCCCCATCCCTGGGAATTCCACCTTTATTTCGATATGTAACAGAATGTTCCCAAGGCTCCCTTTTATTTTTCTGAAGAAAATCTGCAGTTTTCAACCTGCCGGGAGTATTAACGGTACCGGAATTTTCGGGATTTCCCGAAACTGTCCATTTCATGAGAGCCCCGTAAACGCGTTTTGCGGGGTTGGGAGGTACCGGAGGTCGATCCCGGATTCGGATGGCGGGAAGGGGCCTCTATTTCTGCAGAAAAATACGCAATTTCCTGCTTCTGATTGCCTTAAATCCTGTTTAAATTTGATGAAATTTTCGCTTGGGGAATAATTCGGATCCTGGTACCGGAAAACCAGAGGAAAGTAGGGATCCGGGCTCAATTTGGCCGTATTTTAGGGTGTCGGGAGGCAGGGTTTTCCAGGACGGGAAATATTCCCTTCCAGGGGGTCAGAGGCTAACCCAAATTCGTCATTTCTCCAGGTTATTGCCGACAACAGATCAGGTTTTCAGACCGGTATCCTCCGGCTTCTCCTCTTTCCCGAATGAAAAGAATAATTTCTGGTACACTTTTGTAAACGGTGTCTTTTCGAGGAGGAACACCAGGATCGAGCAGACCAGGATACTAAAGAAAATGACAATGTAGGTTGTATCCTGGATTACCTGCCCGGCAGCAACTCCTGCTGCAAGGGGGAGCGATGCAAGAACCGCAGCTGCAAGACCCTTGGGTTCCATAGCTGCCATGATCGCAGCATCCGGTTTCGGAATATGCCGGGGGATCGTGCACCAGACGATAACAATCCGGGCAATATAGATTGCAACGGTGATGAAGGCCCCGAGATAGATTACCGACATGTTGGTGAAATGGATGGAGATCCCGATATAAATGAAAAAGAACGTTTTCAGGACGGAGACGAGTTGCGACAGGAATTCAGTCTCGACCAGGGTCAGTTCGATCTGCTCGGTGTTTTTGAAAAATGGCAGGATCTTCTCTGCCTTGAAATAATACAGGTTCCCGAGAGTCACCCCGAACGCAAGAGACGCAATTGCCCCCGAGAACCCCATCAGGTTCACGACCCCGAAAATTATGAACACAAATGCAGGAGTGATAAAGACGCTTTTTATTGCTGCCAGTTTATGGTAGACCGACGACCACCAGACTCCCGCAATAACACCGATGATGGTGGCGATTAAAAACGAGGCGATAACAGTCCCGATGAGATGGCCCGGGTTGAACTCGTTCAGTTTTACGATATCGAGAAGCGCAAGAAGAACGACAATGCAGAGCACATCGCTGATAGCGGATTCCAGGGCGAGGATTGCTTTCGTGTCGTTCCGGATATTGAGGAAATTTGTGAAGGGTATCACGACTGCCGATGAGGTTCCCCCGATTATAGCACCCAGCATGCAGGATTCAAGGAAAGTGAACCCGGCAAGAGACGGCAGGATCAGGATACAGAGAAGGGTTATTACCGCGAAGTTTGCAAGTGTTATCGCCATTGTGCCGTTGAAAGCTTTCCTGATGGTTCCGATGGTGATATGGAGCCCGCCCTCGAACATGATAATCGCAAGTGTCACATAGGTAAAAAGAGGGCCGACTACTCCGAATGCGTCCGGTTCAACAATATTAAACACCGGTCCAATCACGATTCCGATCGATATAAGGAACAGGACATCAGGAATTTTCGTAAGGGTGAAAACCCGGCAGAGGATATTTCCAATGAAGATGAGGACCCCGATAAAAAGGACGGTTACCGCTGCATCCATTACTATACGTTTGGCCGGAATCTGCAATATACGTTATGCGTACTTGACATTATCCCGGTGAGATAACTGACGGGAACATAATTCCCATTGTGCAGTCGGATCTGATACAAAACGCTCCGGCCGTATTCTTCCCTCTGACAGTTATAAGAAGATCCTCGGTTTTTGTATCTGTAATTCTTCAAGTTCTCCTGCATGATACACCATCATCTTAACCGGCTTGCCCTCTGATAACTGCTGCACCTGGTGCGCATGCATTTCCGGATCATGCCGAAAGTTGTGTACGGAAAAATATTCATGAATGGTTTCGAGGAATGACACCTGTTGCGTCAGGACCGCGTTTTCATATTCCCTGATTTCGCGGGCAAGTTCAAGGCACTCCTCATAGGGAATATCTCCCGGATAGGTGCCGTGTCCGTGAAGCCGTGCAAATTTCTGCCAGACCCGGCCAGACTCGGCCCCACCCGTCGTGCCGCGGAGCATGTACGGGTAGGTTCGGCACACTGAAAATCTTCGATCATAGATCCGACACCGTCCCGCCTCAAGGAACCAGCAGGAACCGGATCCATCATCTTTCATACGGAGCGAATATCCGGAACTGTAAAACATTCCGTTCTGGTCGCAGAATTCCGGGTCCGGGGCAGGTCCGACCGACGCAGGATCGATTTTCCTTGCCGCAGTTACCTCATGATCCAGTAAAAAAATGTTGCCGTTGATGGCACGGGTACAGCACATTCCGCACATGCCGCAGCGGAACCCGGTTTCCCGGATCTCCTTTGCCAGTTGATCGAGCGGGTACGCGAAGAGACGGTGTTGTTCCTGCATAAGTGCAACGATGCGATAGGGAATCGGGAAAGAGGAAGGGTCGCCCATCAGCAGACCTCCGGCCTGCGCATATGGACATCCACCTGGCGGAACGGGATCTCGATTCCCTGTTTCCGGAACTCTCCGTCGATTCTCATGTTTACGTAATCCTGAACCTCCCACGCATTTTCATAGGCATCCGCCCAGAGAATCAGTTGCAGGTTCAGGCTTGATTCCCCGAACTCAAGGAAGTACACCGAGGGAGCAGGATCGGAAAGTACCCAGGAGGTTACGGATGCCGCCTCCCGTGCTATGGCGAGGAGAAGATCTTTCACGCTCTGCATATCGGTTCCGTACGCGACAGAGACTGGAATCCGCACCTTGATTTTCTGGTCCGGCATCGCATAATTTACGACAACATTCGAGGTTATCGTAGCATTCGGGATCGATACAATCTGGTAATCGAGGGTCTGGATACGCGTGCTTCTCGGTCCCACCTCAATCACATCACCAAAATATTCGTTGACCTTCACCCGGTCCCCGACTTTGAAAGGCTTATCAAGGGTAATCACCACGCCCCCGAAGAAATTACTCAGGACTTCCTGTGCCGCAAGCGCAAGGGCGAGCCCGGCTATTCCGGCACCTGCAAGAAACGGCGTAATATCTATCCTGAACGTGTACAGGATCAGGAGAAACGCGATGAACCAGATGACATATTTGATCATTTTTTCAAGAAATGTCATCATCCGGTCGTCAAGATCGCTTTCGGTCTTTTCAGCGAACTGTTTGCCATAGGTCCCTATGACTTTCGTAAAAAAACCCGAGGTAATCCAGGCGACAATGACAATATATACTGCACTCACCAGCTGATCGGAAAGGGCGTTCTGAAGGAGTTGCGGCATCGGGCCGAAAGCGGTGAAGGCAATATATGCCGATGTCAAGAGAATGATTACGATCATCGGTGTCCCGATTGAGTCGAGGATTATATCGTCCAGCTGCGAGGGTGTGAGCGCCGCTTTCTTTTTCAGCCACCGTATAATGATGAAAGCGGCAGCTGCAAGCAGGATTCCTGACAGGATTGTGACGAGTTCATACAAAAAAGGAAATGCAATCATGGTGTTTCCTCACCTGACGGATCCTGTATTTCGGGAAATTTCCTGTACCAGACATTCATACTCTCGAATGCACCGCAGATGTTCGTGTTACCGGCAAGGGTTCCACCGTACAGGTAATCGGCACCTGCAAAAAGACGATTTACAGGGAGATTTGCTGCCCGGGCAATAGTATAGGCGAGCGTCATTCCCATCTCATGCGCTTCGCGCTCCATCCTCCGGAGCAGGAACCCGGAAAGGCCGAGTCCCCGGTGACAGGAAGAGACCGCAAAATCGGTCATTTCAGCAGTTCCAGCGAGATGCGCGGCTTCAAACGATGCTGCGGCAATGATGGCCCCCGCATAAACGATGTGAAAATAATGAGTATTTGCTGACATTCCCTGTTGCAGGAATTCGGGGTCACCGATAGGAAACGGATAGGTTTCAAAAACCGCCTGGTACAGCCCGGCAATCTTCTCAGCATCCCCGGGCCGGGATTTCCGTACTTCCATTCCCGGGGGAAGATCTCTCTTAATTCCGGCAGGCCTAGTATTTTTGCAGGAGTCCAGTATGGAATCAATCTGAACGCGATTTTCAATGATATGACGTGCGGGGCTCAGGAATTTCGCGAGGAAATACCCGGTAGTCAGGCCATAGAAAAATTCAGGTACCACCGCTTCAATTGTATACCCGTTCCTGGTGAAGAAATCGAGATGATACTCCGGTACTTTCACAATGATTTTTGAATAGCCTTTTTCAAGGGCAAGGCCATCGAGAGCCTGTATCGTGTAGGTAACTTCCTCAGGGTCGAGATCCAGGACATAGACCCTCTGGTTCAGCGGACCGTGCTGGATGAGACTTTTTCCAAGATACTCGACGGTATCAGCAGGCATCGTCTTCCCTCCGGTCCATCCGATCCGTCTGGGACGGGACAAGAGTCGTTGTCTCGTCAAAATCCGCGAGGAGTTTTGCAACACCTACGACATTAATGGAAACCGGTCGATCAATATTCAGCTGGAGTTTGCAGGCAGTACAGTTGCCATCGCAGAATATCCGGTCATAATTCGCCGGCTCATGGTAGGTGCATATCATCCCCTCGTAATTCCGCAGGACGACCTTGTGCACGGACCAGGTAAGAATATAATTCGGAAAGATCGGGATCTTTCCTCCCCCGCCGGGTGCATCGATCACGTACCTCGGCACGGCAAATCCACTTGTATGCCCGACCAGATTTTCCATGATCTCGATACCTTTGGAGACCGGTGTCCTGAAGTGGCTGATTCCCTCCGAGAGGTCGCACTGGTACAGGTAATACGGCCGTACGCGGCACTTCACGAGCCCGTGAATGAGGGATTTCATTATGCGGGGACAATCATTCACCCCGGAAAGGAGGACAGACTGATTTCCGAGAGGAATACCGGCATCCGCGAGTTTTGCAAGAGCTGCCTTAGCAGCAGCGGTAATCTCCTTCGGGTGATTGAAGTGCGTATTGAGCCAGAGGGGATGGTGTTTTTTCAGTACCCCGACGAGTTCATCCGTTATACGGAACGGAAGAACGACCGGCACCCGGGAACCGATCCGGATGATTTCGACATGAGGAATCTCCCGCAGCCGGGTGAGTATCCAGTCAAGATATTCATCCGGGAGCATGAGGGGATCCCCTCCTGACAGAAGGACGTCGCGGATTGCCGGATGGTTCCTGATGTATTCGATTCCCTGGAGGATTTCCTCGCGACCCGGGATCGAATCCACGTCGCCCACCTTACGTTTTCTCGTACAGTGCCGGCAGTACATGGCACAGGTGTTACTGACAAGGAAGAGGACCCGGTCAGGGTACCGGTGCGTGATGCAGGGTACAGGACTGTCTTTGTCCTCTTCAAGCGGATCCGATAGTTCGTAGGATTCGACTATCAGTTCTTTGGGAGAGGGAAACGCCTGCTTAAAGACCGGATCGTTCCAGAGGTCGCCGGGATCGATCAGCGAGAGATAATAAGGAGTGATTCGGAGCGGAAACCGGTCGATGGTCTCCTGGAGTGCCTTTCGTTCCTCCGGACCGAATTCTATCCCGAGTGCCCGTTCGAAGGTGGCGATGTCCCGGACCGTGTGCCCGACATGCCAGCGCCAGTCGCGCCAGAATGCTGGTTCATTATCATGGATAAGCGTATCCCGCACAATGCGGTATGAGGTGGTTGTATCAGGAATTGGTATCACCATCCCTGTTCAGAGACCGGGCCACTCAATGCACTCTTGGGCGGACGCAAAGATCCATCGGCAAAGGCAGGATTGCGCAGCAAATCCGGGGGCTGGTACACAGCAGTTGCCATACCCTGCGGTGCCTTCGTGCCGGTTTTTTCTGAGTCAATGCAGATGTTTGGGACTTCCGGAAAAATGCACCCGCATTTCCCCGGTGGTTCAGCATAATCTTGTTCCAAAATGTTCACATCCGGTATGTTGCCCGATTCCGGAAAAGGGGGGGCTTGAATAACGGATTGGCAGGCAGGTGAATGATGAGGATTGGAATTACTATGTCCGCCTGCAAACCCGTTAAAATCTCATTTCTCACCATAATTTAAACCCTTTCCCGTTTTAGGGCGATTATACCTGTTTTTTTAGAGATCCGGGCATTATTTATAGCCAAAGCTACTGATTGCACAGTTTTGGCAGATTGCGATATTACAGAACCCGGAGCCGGCCGGGTCTCCCTGTTCCGATTTGGGAGCGTAGTTTCATGGCATCTTTATCACCATTCCTTCGGTTTCAGGAGAAAACCTACTACAATTGTTACGGAAACACCGACAATCGCAGAAAAGATAAGCGCTACCAGTATACCGAAACCCGGAACCAGAAAACGTGAAGAGTTCTGAAGAATGTTTTTGTATTCTGATGCAAATATGAAGAGCCCGACCAATAGTCCGATTGAGGAGGCAACAACCTTGATTTTTGCCAGATGATGCTGTTTCGATTTCACAGATAGCATTTCATACGCACTCCTTTTGCATCGAATCCGGGGAATTCAGGCGGGAGACAAAACTGTCTTTTGCCGATTCGCGATTCACGGTCGAAGAAAACTCTGTGGGAATTGAGAATGAGAGCGAAGTCAGAGAGAACCATGCATAGGGGAAGTCCCCTTCCGGAAGGTTCCAGACGTACTCCATAATCCCAGGTACCTTGATATCGCCGATTTCCTGCCAGTCAAGGTAATGATGGGTGTGCCGTACCGGAACAATTTCCCCGTTAGCTGAACGTAACCTGTCTTCTGTCACCGCACGGATAATTCTCCCGGATTCATCGAATGTAAATACAGCGGAAACCTGCAGGCCGGAATCTCTCAGTACAGCCCTGGCGGAATTACCGTCTGCAGGTTCCCAGGTCAGGTGCTTCGAAGGAATGAGTGATGCAGGATGCCAGACTCCGTCTCCAAGGAGACGCGCCAGGCTGGAACAGTTTATCCGGGCAACGCTCGTTTCCGAAGTCCGGAACACGGAATGGTCAAAAATCCGGAATGCCGAAAACAGGCGGAAAAGCCGGTCTCCTTTCCCTTCGAGATACCGTTCCATCGCTTCGACCCAGCCAAAAGTTCCTTTCGTGAGATGCGCATGCCAGGTTAATGCCGGGAGATCGGCACGGATATATTCCTCTCCCCGCATGGGTATCCAGGGTACAGATTCATGCAGCCGGTATTTCCCGGTGTAGGCAACAACTGCCAGGGGAACCGGGGGAAGTCCATGCGGCGCGGCAAATGCAAAATAGCGACGGACGGGTTCGGGAGCCAGTGCAAGGGAATCAATCGATCCGGGAACGGTATCCTGATGATGCAGGGGATGCGAGAAAAGCCGGTGCAAATCTTTTTTGATACGGAGAGAGAAGTCAAGTTTCCCGTAGGGAACCGCAATTGCGATGAGAAGTACAAATGAAAGACCAACCAGGGAAACTGCGGATCCTATCGACGATGCTATTTTCCGGAGCAGCGTCGTTTCCCCATTCGTCTGAGCGATAGCGTTCTTCCCCTCTGCCGCTTCATTGACCGGGACAGAATTTACGGCCCCGGTGATCCCGGCCTGATATCCTGGCAGGTATCCGTTTTCCCATACCCCGGTTATGCCCTCCGGTATCCGGAACGCATGGGACGCAGCAGACAGGAGAATTTCTCCGTCACCATCAACGGATTCAATCCGCAGCCCGGAAGTTGCTGCACCTGAGTCAATTGCATTAATTCCCTGGGATTTTTCAGCGCGTCTCTTCTTGACCGTAAGGGAAGGAACATATGCGGAATCTCCTGGAGAACTGGAGAAATATATCTGGGGGTACGCGGAGGTATCAGCGGATGCCGGAAGCATGTCCGGCATCTGGATTTTCTGGCCGGAACAAAACGCGATAAAACCGAATCCAAAAGAAGCTGCTATGAACGTCCCTATGACAAGGATGACGGCAAACGCAGGCAGTCTTGGGTTCATCAATCAGTCTTTTGACCGGGAATATAAAGCATTTCCGGTCTGCCCGTGTTCCCGAATAGGAATAGAACGAATAATCAGCCCCAGTTTGGATCATTGCACGGGTCAGAACTGCCGTATGCCGGGAAGCCGCCCGTTTCCCGGAATTTCTCCGGACCGGACCTTCGCCTGCTCATTCAGATCTTATTCAGAAATTCTTTGGGTTTTTTTCCGTTCCCAGGGGCGGGACCGGATTGTAACCGAAAAGGGTTTAAAACATAGTTCCCAAGAGAAAGTTGTCGGGTATTTCCATACTACTGCTTTACCAATCCGAACTACCCGCCGTGTCTTCATTGCCTGCTCTGCCGCGTTCCTGATAGCAGGGACGATCTCCGGCCTGGGCATCATAGAGGTCTGACCATGAATCCGAAGTATCTCAATTCGATAGATGAGCTCGATAACCTTGTCGGGCTTGCACCAAAAGAACGGAAAGCGATGGAAACCGTGAGCGATACGTTCCCGTTCCGCGCAAACGAGTATTATTTATCCCTCATTAACTGGAAGGACCGGCAGGACCCCCTCCGGAAAATTGTCATCCCGGATGCCGCAGAACTCAGCGGCGGGGGATGCCTGGATCCATCGTGTGAAAAGAATTTTACCCGGAAACCCGGTCTCCAGCACAAATACGACCAGACCAGCCTCCTGCTCCTTTCGGACGTCTGCGGCGGGATCTGCCGGTTCTGCTTCCGGAAACGGCTCTTCATCGGGAAAGAACGCGAGACGGTTCACGATGTCTGCCCGGGACTCGATTACATCCGGGACCATTCGGAGATCACAAATGTTCTCCTGACCGGGGGGGATCCCCTGACTCTTGGAACCCGGAAACTTGAACCGATCCTGCGTGAACTAAGGGAGATTGAGCATGTGCAGGGGATCCGTATCGGCAGCAAGATGCCGGCCTACAATCCCTACCGGATCCTGAACGATCCTGAGCTCTGCTCTGTTCTCCAGCGGTACAGTACACCAGAGAAGCGGATCTACCTGATGACTCATTTCAACCATCCGAACGAACTTACTCCGGTGTCGCTTGAGGCGCTGAACCGGATCCATCAGGCCGGGGTCATCCCGCTCAACCAGACTCCGATCCTATGTGGAGTCAACAATAATCCTGCAACCCTCACCCAGCTCTTCCGGAAGCTCACGTTTGCCGGGGTCGCACCCTATTATATCTTCCAGTGCCGGCCGTCAATCGGCAACCGTCTCTTCCAGGTCCCGGTGGAAAAATCGTACCAGGTGATCCAGACAGCCTGGCAGACCTGCTCCGGCCTTGCGAAACGCGCCAGGTTCGTGATGTCCCATGCGACCGGCAAAATCGAGATTGTGGGGAAAAACGCAAAACATGTCTTCATGCGGTACCACCAGGCTGCTGATCAGGAAAATATCGGGAAATTCATGATATACAAGAGTGATCCAAAAGCACGATGGTTCGATGACTACCGGGAAGCAACACCGGAATCCCACCCGAAGATGTCCTGGCTGTTTTGATCTGGAAACGCCTCATCATCAGTATCCGGCCGATCCGGGGATAACCATAAAAATAAAATCCTTTTCTCATATTGCAGATAAGAATACAGGTGGTCCGAGCATCTTGGAGACAGTTTATGACCCCCGGAATCCGGCTGCTGGCCAACCCATGAAATTATCATATTGAAAGTGCAGTTCCTTTTCACGAGCGTTCGAGAGGGGCCATGAAAAAAGTCATCATAACCGTCCCGTCGGAAAAAGCGGGTACTGTAGAATCCTTGTTCCGGAATGTAATTTTTTCCGTCGACCACCAGGAAACGCTGGTCAGGTATACTCTCTACATCCCGGATGAGATGCTGGACGACATGATCGAACGCACGTATGCTACTCTCGACCGGGAAAAACCGGGTTCCCATGGGCGTCCCGTCTGGACGGATTTTCTCACCATGATCCAGGCAAATAAACCTGATGACGACCACATCTCCTTCATCGAAGTTTCTACCCCCGATTTTGTAATATCTCCGTTTATTGACGAGTTGAAAGAGCGGTTCCGGGCAGAAAAGCCGTCCATTGAAAAAACGCCCATTGAAAAGATCCTTGCCTCTATTGAAGGGTATACCCATCTCGACATGAACAAAGTGAGTCTGGCTGCGATAGCGGGAATCGTCGCTCTCATTGGCCTGTTCCTGAACAACGTCGGGATTATCATCGGAGCAATGTTAATCTCCCCGCTTCTCGGCCCTATTTACGCATTTGCCATCACAACTGCGGTGGGAGATCTGAAATCCATGCTTCGCTGCACGCAGATTCTCACTGTTCTCATCGTTCTCCTGATTGGGATTGCTGCCGGGATCACCTTTATTTTATCCCTTTTCATGGTTCTTCCGGTTACCGCGGAAATAATCGCACGGATGGATGCGAATTCAATCTACATCGTGATGGCAATTCTCCTGGGCCTTGCAACAATCATTGCGTTATCAAAAGGGATTCCCGAAGGAGTAGCGGGAGTCGCAATAGCCGCCGCCCTTCTCCCTCCCGCCGTCGTCACCGGAATTTCTGCGGTTCTCTTACCGTCAGGATTTATAAAAGCGCTTATCCTGACCCTGCAGAACGTAGTCGGCCTTATCACCGGCAGCCTTATCGGGGTTATTGTCCTGAAAATAGGACCGAGGGACCTCTATGCGCGATGGCAGGCGACAAATATGATAGAGAGAATAGCACTGGTCCTTGGGGTAATCATAGCACTCCTTGTGGCAATCTCGTTCCTTATCTGATGTTACGTGGCACCAGGCAATAGTATCTGAATCAAAATTGGCCTATGCTACAGGTTTTTTTGGTACAACTGTGATGGTTTCCGTCTGGGAAGCTATCGTTATCTGTTCGTCTTTTTCGAACTCTTCCAGAATTGCCTGGCTGATCCTCGCCCGCAAGATCCGCCGATCACGGACATTAACAACGTAACGCACGGAAAGTGAAACCCAGTTATCGGTCAGGCCGATATAAACTGCCGGTTCAATATCCCTGCGGGGGAGATAGTACTTCTCTCCGAGCTTCTCAATCTCGGTTTCAGCGAGGCGGGTCACATCGGTTACGAGCGGTTTCACGATAGAAAGGATAATCTCTCTTGCCCGCCGCCAGTCGCTTTCATAGCTGATCGGAACCTGGATCTCATCCCAGATAAAACTGTGATCCTTTTCGTAATTGTGGATCGGGGTATTGATCGCTTTGCCGTTCGGAATAACGGTAAGCCTGCCGGTCGCCTGGTCGCCATTCACCCATCCCTGGATTTCCATCAGCGTGGTGGTCATAATTCCGATATCCATCACGTCGCCAAAGTTCCCGTCGATTTCAACACGGTCGCCAATGGTATACGTCCGGTTTAAGATAATGATGACACTGCCGGCAAGGTTCCGGAAGACATCCTGCAGGGCAATAGCAATACCGGCCCCAATCAGGCCAAAAGAGATAATGAGTGTGCCGGGGTCCGGAATCCAGATCCGGATCGCAGCACCAATGATGAGCATAAGACCGATAATCGAGAGAACCTTGCTGACAGTATAACGGGTCTTATCATCAGCGATCTGATGCCGCATCAGCCTTCCCGGTACAAGACTAAAAATGCCATAAATGATCGTAAGGGCGAGAGCAGTTTCGAAGATCTGCCAGAAATCCATGCGCTGGGGAGAAGAGATCCCTGCAATGTACAATATAACCGTTATTATAACGAGGGCGATAAAAAGCGCAAATTCCCGAAGCGTTACGACCATCCCTGCTATACTCGTCCGGAGGCAGATTGGCCGCTTTAAAAATGCGGAGTGTCGACTTCCGTTTGGCTTTTCGGTATTTTTTGGATTCATAGTACCCCGAAATAAAAATACTGCATCCGTCCCGGACACTTTTTTTGATAATCCTTCATTATCTCTGATTAACCTTTCCCGCGAAAAGGTACCAAAAACTGTTCCGTGCAGAGAAATAGCCGGTCGCGGGAATTTCAGGAGCCGGGATCTTCCGGTTTCCGGCAGATTACCGAATGGCTTGCCCGGGCATACGCCCTCAGGATATCGGTCCTTGTAAGAAAACCGACCAGCGTGTCCGGTGCTTCTGCGAGTACTACCGGAATGTGATCGAAGTTATGGTCGACCATGATTGCGAGAGCATCCTCAAGGGTATCGTCCGGATGAATAACAAACGGGGCCGGTGTCATGGTCTGTGACAGGGTAGGACATGTTTTATCCGCGGTGTGGATGGCGCTTATATCCTGGTTCGTGACTATTCCGACAAGACGGTCGTCTTCCAGGATGGGAAAACCGTTATGCCCGGTTTTTGCCATGAGGTCGATAACTTTTGCGGGCTCGTCCGATGGGGAGAGGGCAACAATCGCTTCACGCGGGGTCATTGCGTCCCGGATAAACATTCCTTCGAGAGTTTCCCGGTCATATTCCCCGCGATGGGCATTGGACTGCGCTTTTGTCGGCACCTGCTCACGAAAGATGGTCTTCTCCCCCTTCAAGAGGTTCGAGACGGCAACGGCAGCCATGGCGGGGATCAGGATCGTGATGCTGCCAACCATCTCGACAACCATAATCAGGACCGCAATGGGAGCGTTTGCGACAGCCCCGAAAAGAGAGATCATGCCGACAACGACAAACACGGGTACCGTTTCCATCGGGACATACGCCGGTGCGAGCAGGTGCAGGATCATACCGAGAGCACCCCCTACGGCAGCACCGATAGTAAGCCCGGGGGCAAAGACACCCCCGCTCCCACCCGATCCAAGAGTAAGGGAAGTTGTTATGATCTTGACAAACGGCAGGAGAACGAGAACCGCAATCGGGACCATCGAATAAATCATGAGCTGGTTAAAGCCATAGCTCGAGCCCATACCTGCAAGGCCGAGCATTTCTCCCTCCGGTGAGATGAAAGAGAGCCCGATGACCAGTATCCCAAGAAGAACCGCACCCGAAACCGGTTTTAAATATGGCGGGAAATTATGTTTTTTGAATACCGCGGCAAACCGGTCGCGGCTCCAGTAAAAGACAAAGATATAGAGAAGCCCGAACCCCGCACACAAAACTCCGAGCAGGAGGAAGAGGGGGATCTGCCAGATGGTCCACGAAAGCGGACCCAGGGCAAAAATGGGAGAGTACCCCTCGAAGAAACCGAAGATCGCATACCCGATAACCGATGCAAGGAATGCCGGGATGATTGCATCGGATTCAAAGTCCCGGGTATAGAGGACTTCTGCTGCGAGTACTGCACCACCCAGGGGGGCCTTGAATATCGTCCCGATCCCTGCCCCGATCCCGGTCGTCATTGCAATTCTTCTTTCCCGAGGGGAAAGTCCCAGCATATCCGCAACAATCGAACCAAAACCTGCCGAGATCTGGGCGGACGGACCTTCTCTTCCTGCGCTCCCTCCTGTCGAGATGGTGAGAATTGCCGTTACCGCTTTAAGAACAGGGACACGTTTTCGTATCCTGCCATCGCCGTGGAATGCCTTGATCGCCGCATCGGTACCGTGCCCTTCCGCTTCCGGTGCAAACCGTGTCACGAGTATTCCGGTAAGGAGACTCCCGAATATGAGGATCGGAATCAGGAGCACCAGCGAATTGGGCTCGGACCACCGGCTTATCTGCGCCACGGTCTGCCCTTCCTGGGGATACGCATATTGCAGGAGATATCCCATGAAAAATGCCGTTCCCAACTTCAGGCCCTCGAAAAAGAGAAGAGCACCGAACCCGGCGATGATACCTACAACTATTGCGATAACAACAACCCGTTTTGTAGGTGTAATGCCGGAGGGAAAAGAAAACTTCACGGATATCGAGGTTTTTTAGTTTTTGGCCAATCCTACTTTATTGTTCTCATTCTATATCGATCACCGGTAGCATTTCCCTGGGATATAGTGAGCTGTACGTTTGGCGAAGCGGATATGACCCTTCAGGTTCCTGCGACAACCTGCGATACTATCCTGTAGGATTCCTGAGGAAGAGGTCCCCTCCATCATCTTCGGAGTAGCTGTCTTTGTACAAAAGACAGCTTTCGCAATAATTTCAGAGCCTGCAGTACCAGCCTGCGCGGTGAATTCCCGGGATCCCCCGGAAAAAAGAGAGATTCTTCTTTATTTCGGAAGCAATTCCAGGATCTTTTTCAACACTCCTTCCCTCTCCTTCAGCAGTTCCCGGTACTCCATCTTCTCGGTATCTGCTATCTCCATCCGTAAATCAGGGATATATTGTTCGAGGACCACCCTGAGAGTCGCTGCTTCATTCTCATTCAGTGATAACTGGATCATATAGTTCCTCCCCCCGGTTTTTCGGCAGAAACCCATGATGGCCGATGAAACGGGAACACGGCTATTCTCCTTTTCCTGTGACATATATGTTATGAACCCGGCAAAACATGCCCTGCAGTATGCCGTCCGGGATTTTTTCTGCATCATTTTTGCCGGACAAGGAAATCCGGTTGACAAAAACCCGTATCTCCGGAAAAAAGAAATGGGCCGGCCGTATTCCCCATGTCGCTGCTCATTCATTCCCGGCGCCGGTCCCGGAATGGCGTTTCATGTCCAGCTCGTATATCAAAACCCCGACAGCTATCCAGACAGCCCCGAAAATCATGGCATACCTGTTAAGGTATGCGAGGAGAAGTGCGCACGACACTATCCCGAGAAGCGGTGTCACGGGATACAGCGGGACAGTAAATCCCCGCCGGGTTCCGGACTGATCCCACCGCAGTTTGATGAGGCTCATGTTGATGAAGAAAAACGTCATCAGCGACCCGAAGTTGAAGACCTGGGCGAGCGTCGTTAGATCGCCGCCCGCAAGAAGAATCACGGCTGATATCACCAGGGATACAAGGATTACGGAGATTACAGGAACCCCGTTTTCCGAGACCCGTGCAAGAGCTGCCGGGAGAAGCCGCTGCCGGGCCATTGCAAAGATCTGCCGCGAGCCGCCGAAGATGCTGGAGATTACAACGGAAGCCGTCGCAAAAAGGGCTGCGATGGAGACGTACTTGAGGATCCACTCATTCTGCGTTGCGACAGCAAGTGCGCTTTCGAGAGGTGCGCTGGACACTGCGAGCTGCGTCCAGTTAAGGAGTCCCACGGCAATGATGGAGACACTGACGTAGAGCGCTGCACAGACAGCGAACGCGATCAGGAGTGCGCGGGGAACATTCCGATCGGGATCTTTCACCTCCTCGGCGATCACGGTCACGGTATTGAACCCTACAAACGCGAAAAAGATAACCGCAGCCCCATGGAACATCCCGGAAATCCCGTTCGGGAAAAAGGGAGAGTAGTTCCCGCTGGAGCCGTGGCTGGTGATGAAAAGAGTCCCGACCAGGACAAACAGGGCAAGGGCGATAATTTTCAGGAGGACGAGGAGTGAATTGGCACCTGCCGCTTCCCGCATCCCCCTCAGGTTTACGAGGCCGAGAACAAGAGGCAGGGCACAGGCGACAAGAATGAGTATCGCAAGGTTCTGGGGGATATTGAAGAAGTAAATGAAATAACCGGCAAACCCGATCGAAACAGCACTCGCGCCTATCATATAATCCGCTGATTGCATCCATCCGACAAGAAATCCCCAAAACCGTCCGAATGCATGGTGGGTAAAAATGTACGAACCACCGGATTCTGTGATGAACGATGAGAGTTCGGCTGCGCTTAAGGCGGTAAAGAACGCGGCGAACCCGGCAAGGATGAAGGAAAGGATGACCGCCGGCCCGGCCATCCCGGATGCAACCCCAATCAACACGAAGATCCCGGCGCCGATGATTGCACCGATGCTCACTGCCGCGGCCTGCCATACTCCAAGAGTTCGTTTGAGCTGGTTCATTCTGTTCCTCCCGGTAGATCGGTATCGGAAATGTTCCTGATAGTATTTGCGTCGTTTTTGCAGATGTTCAGGAACCGGATTACAGCGCCCCTGAAAAAATCAGGGAAACCAGTATTCATCCTTCTGGAACCGGCAATTGCATCGTCTCCAGAAATGTATCGATTTCCTTCTCCGGTTTCCAGTGAAATTTCCTGGATCGGTACATCAGGAACGTGATGAGCGTGAAGAGAAGGATTTCCCCGGATGAATGCTGAATAACGGTAATCCTCGTTCCCTATGCCGTTTTGGGGAACAACGATATTTAAAAGTAGATAATGCGACGCTTTCCTCGAAAAAACGTTCCCGGGAGCGTGTTCAACACAAGGGTACCCTGTCCGGGAGAACTTTTCCGGGAAAAAGACTATCCCTGAACTTCCGAAAGAGAACCCGGGCAGATTCAGTACGCCATCTTCCGGTTTCAGGAATGTTCCCGGTTATTCCTGCGTCAAAATACGAATGTTTAATTATATATCTGCCGTTATGTTCGTTTGTGATCTGGTATGAACGAGGAGGCCACTGATAATACCCCGGAACAGGATACTGCACAATCCGCAGAACCGGATATGCCTGTTCCTGAAAACCCGCATCCTGATACATCGATGTGGATGTTCTGGTCCCTGATTGGTCTTTTTGCAGCTTTTCTCGCGTTTGTGGCATTTTTTGTATACCCTAACCAGGAGGGCCTGATCTCTTCCACGCAGCTCCAGATCGGCGCTCTCAAAAATGTTTCAGCTGCCTACGCCGAGACCCTGCCGATCCAGGATGTCGGTATCAATAACCAGGGGAGATCGATGTTCATTGCATTTGTAATGCTCGCACATGTCCTCTTTGCCAACCTCCACCTTGGAGGAAGCTGGATTGCAGCAGTTTCAGAATCCTTCCATATAAAAACCGGCTCCCATCGGTTTGACCGGATTGCGAAATCCCTGACGCTCTTCAATGTGATTCTGTTCTCATTCGGTGCAACATTTGCGATAGCCGGGGTCCTGTTTTTTATCGCACTCTTCCCGGTTTTTGCCTCGGACTGGTTCCGGGTCATGTGGTGGCCACTTCTGATAGAAGCCATTCTGTTTGCCATTGAGATTGTATTTTTGTACAGCTACTGGTTCACGTGGGACAAAATCGGCCGCCGGAACCACCAGATACTGGGGTACGGGTACGCGATCTCCGTCTTTTTCCAGACGTTTATGATCAATATGGTGGCCGGGGGAATGCTGACCCCGGGAGTCACTGAGATCAGCTTTGCCGGCAGCGGTCTCCTCAGCATCCCGTATGCAGATGCAATAAGCATGTGGTTCAACCCGACCCTCTGGCGACTCCAGTTCCACCGGGTCTTTGCGGCAATATCCTACATGGGATTCATTCTTGCCATGCTCGCGGTCTTCCACTTCCTTGACCGGAAAGGCATCCGCGACAAGAAATACTGGGACTGGGTAACCTCCTACGGGATTACCTGGGGACTTCTCGGCCTTGTCATCCAGCCTGTGCTGGGAATGATCTATATGCTCAAGATCCAGGATGCGAACGAACTGGCGTTCACGTATATCATGCATGGTCCGAGAGCATGGGAGATGCTTCTCATGGCAGGGACGCTCTCGTTCCTGTTCCTTACCGTGATGCTCTTCTTCCTGGAACGGAGGGAACGGTTATTTTCAAAACTGGAGAGCAGGAATCTCCACACAATCTTCAAATGGTTCTTTATCATCGGCCTGGGATGCCTGTTTGTGATAATCCAGCCTGCCTGGCTGTATGCTCCCTTTGTCGATGACCCGGCGGCCTGGGCAAATCCCCTGGGCGTCATGGACTACAAGTATGTTGCAATCGCAGGCCTGATCCTGATCGGGGTGGTGATGCTCACGATAGATGCACTGGTACTGAGCGATCTCAAGGAATCCGACTGGGGGAACCTCTCCAAAGTTTCCCGGGCAGCAGCTGTATTTGCGGGTCTCCTCGGTATATTCATTATAGAGATCATGGGATTCGTCCGAGAATCCGCCCGTTCTCCCTGGACCGTATACAATATTATCCCGGTTCCTCCCGGTAGTGTCCAGTACCCGACACCGCTTGCGATCCTGAATATCTTTGGCGTCTGGGTTATCATATCCGTGGTGGTCGTAATCGTATTCTGGCTGGTTTCAAAAGTCACCGCCCACCACCCGGAAGATGCAGAGGAGATCAAATCCTGACCGGTGCAGATAGATCTCCTTTTTATTTTTCTGCCGGTTATCTGATATCGGGGTTGAGATCCATGTATTCCACGATCACTGTTGCTGTCGATAATTCTCCCTGTTCAGAATATGCAGAGGATATCACCCTCCAGGTAGCAATCTCCGGGAAAACTCCTGTAACCGGCATACATGCCTATACCGGCAAATTCCACCAGGCCCGGTTCCGGGCTCTCGAAAACCACCTCCCTGAGAAATACCGCAGCGAAGAGGAACTGAACCGCCAGCGGGATATCCACTCGGTCCTCATCGGACGCGGGCTGGAACTCATTTCGCTGGAGTACATGAAGCGGCTCAGCGATGCATGCAGGGCAGGCGGAGTCGCTTTCACCGAAAAGATCGTTGACGGAAAGAATGCGGACGTAATCGTAAGTGCTTCGGATGAAACCGGACTTACCGTTATGGGGGCAGACGGCATCGGGCGGACGGAAGGGATACCGGGTCTCGGCAGTACCACGAGGAGAATGCTCCGCCACGGGAAGGGGGACCTTCTGGTCGTTCGGAAGAGAGTCAGGATCGGATCCATCCTGGCCGGAGTCGACGGCAGCCCTGAGGCATTCGCAATGGCCGGGAAAGCATCCGATCTGGCCCGGTCTCTCGGAGCAACGCTTACGATTGCAGCGGCTTACGATCCCGGCCTGCACCGCACGGTCTTTGGATCGCTGTCTGCAACGCTCTCGAAGGAAGCCGGAAATGTTTTTAAGTTCTCAGAACAGGAAAAACTCCATAACGATATCATTGACCGGAGCCTTGCCGATCTCTATTCCCGTCACCTGGAGACTGCAGTGGCAATTGCCCGGGAGCATGGGACTTGCGCAAAGACCATACTGGAACAGGGAAAACCTTTCCTGGTCCTCTGCACTCTCGCAAAAGAACTCGGATCCGATCTCGTTGTTGTCGGCCACAGCGGGATGCACCGGAGCAGGTATGCGGATATCGGTTCGAATACGGAACGGGTTGCAGAACTGGCAGGAACGAATGTGCTTGTTGTGCGGAACTGCGCTGCCGGTTCAACTCCATCCGGCTGGGAGACAGATACCGGAAATGAATCTTCGGGCGGCGATACGACTGCTCCGGAAAAAACGGAAATTCACTGGAACGCCGATGCAAAAAAGCGCCTGGAGAAAGTACCTGGGTTCGCACGGCCCATGGCGATCCTCGCGATTGAGCGGTATGCAAAAGAGCGCGGGATTTCCGAGATAACTCCCGACGTCATGAATGCTGCACGGGAGAAACTCGGCATATGAGTGCAATGCTGGAAGCGAGCGGCCTCTCGTACCGGTATTCCGGGGGACGGGGGATTGCCGACATTTCATTTGAAGCGGATTCCGGGGAAGTCGTCTGCATTTTCGGGTGGAACGGCAGCGGGAAGACCACGCTCCTGAAAGTGCTTTCAACGCTGGTCTCACCCCAGTCAGGTTCCTTTTCCGTAGCCGGGAGCACCGCTCCCCGGGATCGCGAATCGGTGCGCCGGAAGATTTTCCCGGTCTTTGATACGAACGCCCATTTCAGTCACCTGACCGGCCGCGAGAACTCCCGGTTCTTTCTTTCCCTGTATGGCGTTTCAGATCCGGAACCTCTGGAACGGATCGCCGCCGGTTTCGAACTCGATCTCGACCGGCCGGCAGGTGAATATTCTCTCGGCATGAAAAGAAAGCTCCTCCTTGCGGAGGCTTTTTCTTCAGGAAGAGACCTGCTTGTTTTCGATGAGCCCGCACTTGGTCTGGATACCGGCATGTGTTCGGTCTTTTTTGGGCTGGCACACGAAGCTGCAAAGACCGGATCCTGCGTCCTCATCGGGACCAACAGGATAGAGGATGCTGCCTCGGCAGACCGTATCCTCTTCCTGGACAAAGGAACCCTGCACCCGGCAGCATCGGTCGAAACCCTCATTGCCGGTATGATCCGTGTAACAATCACCCTGAAGGACCGCGAACTGACGGAATATATCCCGTCAATCGACGAGCTCCCGCAGCTCGTGAAGAGAACACTCAGTTTCGGTATTCCGGTGAAAATTGAAATCGGGGAAACCGGCTCCGGGGATTCTCTGGCCTGGACCCCCGAAGCCGAGGAAAAAATCCGGCGGGCACCCCGGGCCCTCCAGAATATGATCCGGTCCCTTGTCGAACGGTATGCCCGGGATCATGGTTTTCTCCGTATCACGCCGGACGTTGTGGATGAAGTGAAAGCGAGGTTCGAGAAGCGATGATGAGATATTTCCAGGCGCTTGCCGGACAATCTCCCGTTCGGGTAACTGCAAAGGCAGCAGTCTCACTCATTTTCGTGGGGCTTGCAGCATTTGTCTCGCATGGGGGCCCGGCCCTTGCAATCCTCATTATCTTCATGGGGGTGACCGGCCCGACCCTGCGGCTTGTTACCATGAAGATGGACGGGATCTATGACCGGATCATCGTAAGCCCGGTACCGAAATTCCGGTTTTTCCTTGGTTTTACCGGGCTCTGGAGTATCGCGGTACTCCTGCCGCTTCTTCCTACCATCGTGCTTGTGGCAGTACTCTCCGGACCAGTCACGATTGTCCCGGTCGTCATGGGGACGATCCTTGCCGCATCGCTCGGGACCCTCGCAGGGTCTGTATCCCGGGGATTATCGGAAGCCCACCTTGCAGCACTCGCCCTGTCCGCACTGCTGATAGTTCTTTCCATTGTCAAAACTCCTGTAGCCATCTTCCTGCCCTACACCGCCCTTTCAGCAGGATCCGCAGACCCGATTGCCCTTGCAGCCTCTGCAATTCTCACGGTTATTGCAGTTGTCCTGCCCGCAGGCGTCGTATCCCGCACCTGAAGGTTTCCCAAAAGAGGTGCACTTTTGAAAACACAAGGGCAGAATCACCATTTTCTTATATCCCCTGCATCTACGTTACTTCAGATGAACACCTGTTCCCGCGATTATCCCTGCCGGATCCGGGCAGGGAACCGGTCTTTTGTACAGGGTTTCTTTTTTGGAGGTGTGCCCTATATCCGGAGAAACTGAAAACGCGAAACTGCATCTTGTCTCCTGGAATATTACGCTCCGGTGCCCGCTCCGGTGCGCCCACTGTTACGTGAACGCAGGAGAGCGGGAAGCAGACGGCGCACTCTCAACAGAAGAGGCATACGCAGTCATCGATCAGATCTGCGAACTCGGGAAACCCGTCGTAATCCTGAGCGGGGGAGAGCCGCTCATGCGGGACGACATTTTTGCAATCGCCCGCTACGGAAGCGGAAAAGGTTTGAAAATGGCGATGGGGACGAGCGGGATACATATCGATGAAAAAACCGCCAGGGAGATCAAAGAATCCGGGATCCGCAGGGTTGCCGTCAGTATCGATTCGGCAGATCCCGCCGTGCATGACAAATTCCGGGGCCTTCCCGGAGCCTGGGAACGGGCGGTCCGGGGTATACGTCACCTGGGCCGGGAAGGTGTCGGTGTCCAGATCAATATGACTGTCCTCTCTCCCGGAATCCAGGCAATAAGGGATATCGTCTCGCTTGGGACCGGTCTTGGGGTAACCGATTACCAGATTTTTTTCCCGGTACCTACCGGGCGCGGAAGCGATACCCCGTGGCTTACCCCCCAGGTGTATGAGGACCTTATCAGGGAAGTGCTCGTAACCTACCGGGATTCCGGGGTAAATATCCGGCCGACCTGCGCACCGCAGTTCCGGAGGATTGCAGATACGCTGGGAATCAAAAACCCTTCCTGGGGCAGGGGATGCATCGCGGGGATCAGTTACTGCCGGATATTTGCAAACGGAGACGTCACACCCTGCCCGTACCTGCCGGCCCGGGCCGGGAATGTCCGCGAGACTTCCCTGAAAAAAATCTGGAACGAATCCCCGATCTTATCGGTTCTCCGGGATCCTAAGCTGCTCACCGGGAAATGCGGGAGGTGCGGATACCGGGAGATCTGCGGGGGATGCCGGGCCAGGTCGTATAAAACCGGAAAACCAGTTACGGATATGTGCGGGGGAATTGCAAGGCCGGATAATCCGGCGGGAGACCTGTGCGGGGAGGACCCCTGGTGCCGGTACGAACCGGGGGGGGATGCGCAAGGAAAAACGGCTCCCCTCGATCCGGTGGATCTTGCCCTGCTGGATACGCTCCAGGACGATATCCCGCTTGTGTCCCGTCCCTTCGAAGAAATAGCCGGACATCTGGGAATTCCGGAGGAGGATGTGATGAAGAGACTTGCCGGACTGCAGGAACGGGGAATTGTCCGTGGGTTGTCCCCGGTTCTCGAATCCCGGCATGTCGGGCTTTCCGCGACAACGCTCGTCGCCCTCAGGGTTCCGGAAGAAAAAATCCCGTCCGTTGTCCGGAAGATCAATGCCTGTCCCGAAGTCTCGCACAATTACCGACGGGATCATGCCTATCCCCTCTGGTTCACGATTGCCGGAAAGAATGAAGATCGGATTCAGGAAATCATACAGGGACTACGGGAAGAAGCCGGGTTCAACGGAGAGGATATCTTAGAACTTCCCACGGTCCGCAGGTTCAAGATCGATGTCCGTTTTTCGTTTCCCGGTGGCTCCATTAAGGAGGCAGGCAATGGATCCAACTGATAGCAGTCTGCTGGCGGCGCTGGAACGGGGGCTTCCCGTTACCCGCGAACCATTTGCAGAGATCGGGCGCACCCTCGGCATTCCCGAATCCGAAGTGCTCGACCGGCTGCACAGGCTGAAGAACGAAGGGGTGATCCGGAGGTTCCGGGCCCGGATCGACCAGAGAAAAGTGGGCATTCTCGCAAATGCGCTCGTTGCATGGCGTGTCCCCGGGCATCTGTCCGAAGAAGCGGGAACCAGTCTTTCCAGATTCCCGGGAGTCACCCATTGTTATGAACGCAGGCCGGTACCGGGACGATGGGACTATACGCATTATACCGTTCATCACGGCTGCAGCCGGGAAGCAGTGGAGGCCGAAGTCGCAAAGCTGGCGGAGGTAGCGGGGCTTAACGAATATATCGTGATGTTCAGCACGGAAGAACTCAAGCGTGTCCCGGCAGTCCGGGTCAGGGAGAACGGGGGAGACCTGCAATGAACCGGATTACCCAGTGCATGCACGGGAGGGGAACCGTAAGCGGCGTGATGCATCACCGCCGTCAGCCTCAGGATCAGGTACCGAGCAGGTATCTTGCCTATACCGGCATGCGCAGGCCGGTAGTCTTCTGGAACCTTACCGACCGGTGCAATCTTGCCTGCGCCCACTGTTACAGCAGCTCGGGCCCGGGCAGGGATACGAAGAATGAATTATCGACCGGTGAAGCACTGGCTCTCATCGATGACTTTGCCGGGATGGGCGTTCCCCTGGTTCTCTTTTCCGGGGGAGAACCTCTGCTCCGGGAAGATATCTGGGAACTTGCCGCCCATGCACGGGAGATGGGTATCAGGATGGCCATCAGCACAAATGGGACACTTATCACGGCGGAGATCGCCCGGAAAATCCGGGAGAGCGGGATCGAGTACGCCGGGATCTCGCTCGACGGTGCCGAACCCGAAACCCATGACCGGTTCAGGAATTCGCCTGGCGCCTTTGAGCGTTCGATAGCCGCATTCGCCCATTGCCGGGACGCGGGAGTACGCTGCGGGGTCAGGATTACCCTGACCACCGAAAACTGCGGTGAACTCGATGCCCTTGTGGATCTCGCAAAAACCATCGGTGCCGGCAGGTTCTGCCTCTACTGGCTGGTGCCGACCGGCAGGGGGATGGATGCCTATAACCGGCTGCAGCTCGGACCTGATGCTGTAAGGGATGCGCTCAGCCTGCTGTACCGCAAAGCCCGGGAGACCGATGCAGGGGTCATGGAATTTCTCACGGTCGATTCCCCGCAGGACTGCATACATCTCCTTGCATCCCTGGAGCGTGACCAGTCCCCGGACTTTGGAGACGCACGGGATCTTATCGCATCCTCAAACGGGGGCTGCAGTGCCGGCGACCGGGTGGCAAATATCGATCCGCAGGGAAACGTGTACCCCTGCCAGTTCGCACGTTCCCCGGAATTCCGCATCGGGAATATCCGGGACCGACCGTTTTCTGAACTCTGGGACGACGCAACAAATCCTGTCCTGGCCAGGTTCCGGCAAAAACCAGTGCTGCTGACCGGGCAGTGCGGGGAGTGCCGGCACCGCGATCTCTGCGGCGGGGGATGCCGGGTGCGGGCATATGCGGTATCCGGAGATTTTTATGCGGATGATCCGTTCTGTTACGCAAAAGATGACCCGGCTGCCGGAAAGGCTTATCGGGCCGGCAAAGGGCCTCGGCGTTGTGGCACTTGACGGCAATATGCCCCCGATGTTCAACCGGCACAACAAATATGGATCCCCCGTTGCAATTCTTGTAACCCAGGCGCTCATCGGTTC